>CAMWUX010000114.1 GCA_947177605.1 uncultured Porphyromonadaceae bacterium | reverse complement strand
AGAAATTTGCGGCCGAGATGATGCCAACGTCTGAACTCTATGCCGCAACCGGTCTCCAGTTTATGGATTTCAACACCGTGTTCCAACTCTCTACTCTCCCTAAGGCAGGCGCGCCGCTACTCGATGCCGCCGGCAAGCTACAGATCACCGTCACCGAGGAATACTACCTCAGCAAGCGCACCGCGCACGTTGTGGAGTACGAGAAAATCATGTTCCCGAGCTACGAGGATATTGAGTTCGACACCATGCGCCTCGACATCATCAGCAATTCCAACTGGCGAGCCCCGATGGGAGCAGCCGTCAACTGGTACAATAATGTCGGCAATTCCGAGAAAGGCGGTGGCGACGGTACATTCTCGTTCAGTATCAAACGATTCAACAACGTGGTTTCGAAGAACGAAGTGTCGCAGGAAATCTTCACTAACGACAGCCTCACCATGTACCGCCTGACATTCGGCCACTATGGCCTGAAATACACAGGCGAATAACAAGAGAATCCCGGAATAAAAAACACAACATCAATGAAAAGATATATATTTACGCTAATCGTGGCTCTGCTGGCCGCAGCAACGGCAGCGGCACAGGGCTTCACCGTCACCGGTACGGTGTACGAGCCCTCGGGCGATACCGCCATCGGAGCCACAGTGTATGAGAAAGGCAAAGAAGGCCAAGGTGTGAACACCGATATCGACGGTAACTTCACACTGAAAGTGAGTTCCGACAAAGCCACGGTGGTGATTTCCAACGTGGGTATGGAGACCCAGGAGGTGCCGCTCAATGGCCGCAACCATATAGACGTGACCCTCAAGGAGACTACCAATCTCCTCAACGAGGTGGTGATCGTGGGTTATGGCACACAGAAGAAAATCAACGCCACCGGCGCCGTGAAGACCATCGACGCGGAGGTGCTCGAATCACGTCCGGTAAGCAACGCCGTGCAGGGTCTGCAGGGTGCGGTGGCCGGTCTGAACATCACCAACGACAACGGTGGCGCTCCCGGTAGCGAGATGAACATCAATATCCGCGGTGTAGGTTCGATCGGTGACGGCTCCAATTCCTCGCCGCTTGTGCTTATCGCCGGCATGGAAGGCGACCTGAGCTCCATCAACCCCAGCGACATCGAGAATATCTCCGTGCTCAAGGATGCCGCCGCAGCCTCGATCTATGGTTCGCGTGCTCCGTTCGGTGTGATCCTTGTCACCACCAAAAGCGGTACCGACCGCGGCACACGCGTCAACTACTCAGGCAACGTACGCTTCCAGAATCCCGTGAGTGTGCCCAACCGCGTGGATTCCTACACCATGGCCCTGATGGTGAACGACGCATACCGCAACTCCGGCGGTAACGACCAGTTTGGACAGAGTCAGCTTGACAGGATCCTCGCATATCAGAATGGTGAGCTTCCCTACGGCACAGAGGCCGAATCACCCACCAAGTGGAAAGAAAACTTCGCCAGCTGGGGCAATACCGACTGGTACGACGTGTACATGAAGAAACTCGCCGTGGCACAAGAGCACAATTTCAGCGTCACCGGCGGCAGTGACAAGGTCAACTACTATTTCTCCGGCAACTATCTCGACCAAGGTGGTATCTTCAAGTATGCCGACGAAAAATACGAGCGTCTGGCCCTCACAGGCAAGGTAGGTGTGAAATTCAACAAATACGTGCGTTTCAACTGGACCACACGTCTGATCACCACCACCAACGACAAGCCCTCTGCACTCAACTCCCTCTTCTATCACAACCTTGGCCGCCGCTATGCCACCGAACCCCTCTATCTGCCCAACGGCGAATATCATCCCAAATCGCTCGTGCCTGCCATCACCGAAGGTGGCCGCGAGGTGAAGAAGACACAGCAGTACTACAATCAGGCCAACCTCATCATCGAGCCCATCACCGACTGGATGATACATGCCGAGATCAACTCGCGTATCGAGAACAACCCCTATACCCGTCAGTTCAAGCCCGTGTATGTCACCGGTCCCGACGGTAATCCCATTCCCGTGCAGGTGCTCGAAGGCGTGACTCCCAAGCACGTGATCAACTCCAACGGTGTGTTCAATGTATATCCCGCCGGCGGTGAGTCCTATTTCGAGAAAGCCCAGACCAACGTCAACTACTTCTCGACCAATTTCTACACCGACTACTCCCTGCGCCTGAAGGACGTGCACAGCTTCAAGTTCCTCGTAGGTATGCAGAGCGAGTATTACAAGAACGACATCACCCGCGTGGCCTCCACTAACATCGTGCTTCCCGACAAACCCTTCTTCCCCTCCGAGGTAGGCGGCGAAGGCACCATGATTTCCGAGAGCAAGGGCGACTGGAGCTCGCTCGGTTTCTTCGGACGTATCAACTACAACTACGACGACCGCTACATGGTCGAGCTTAACCTCCGTGCCGATGGTGCCTCGCGTTTCCCCAAGGATCAGCGCTGGAGCACATTCCCCAGTGTATCCGTGGGTTGGAACGTGGCACAGGAAAAATTCTGGGAACCCCTGTATCTGGTGTGCAACTATCTGAAGGTGCGCGGCAGCTACGGTGTGCTCGGCAACCAGAACACCAACTCCTTCTACCAGTACTACCAGAAGATGACCACCAACGGTGGTGAGGCTGTGCTCGGCGGACAGCAGGTGACCGTGCTCCCCGTCTACTCGCCTTTTTCCACAAGCCTCACATGGGAGAAGATCGAGAATGCCGGCGCAGGTATCGATTTCGGTCTGTTCAACTCCCGTCTGCAGGGTGCGTTCGACTGGTACCAGCGTACCACAAAAGATATGGTGGGCCCTGCACTCTCTCTGCCCGGTGTCTACGGTGGCGACGCACCCAAGACCAACAATGCAGAGATGCGCACCCGTGGATGGGAGCTTGAGCTCTCGTGGCGCGACCGCATCAACAGCGACTGGAGCTACTCGGTGAGCGGATCGCTCAGCGACTACAAGTCAGTGGTGACCAAATATGATTCGCCCACCAACGAAATCAACAAATGGTACGCCGGCAAGACCTATGGTGAAATCTGGGGTTACGAAGTGCTCGGTATCTCCAAGAGCGACAAGGAAATGGCAGAATACTTGGCCGAACATCCGCAGAACGCCATCGGTAACAACTGGGGAGGTGGTGACGTGATGTACAAGAACCTCGACTCCGACCCGGCCATCAATTCGGGCTCGTCGACAATCGACGATCACGGCGACCTGAAGATAATCGGTAACTCCACTCCGCGCTTCGCCTATAGCGTCACCCTCGAATCGATTTGGAAATTCATCGATTTCCGTGCATATTTCCAGGGCATCGGCAAGCGCGACTACTTCATCGGCGACGGCAGTCGCGGTACATCCACATTCTTCGGCTTCGGCGGAGGTCCGTGGCAGTTCACACCCTTCTACGACCACCTCGACTATTTCCGATATGCCGGCAGCGAGCTCGGTGCCAATCTCGACCCCTATTTCGGACGTCTGCGCACCGACAACAACAATATCCAGTACTGCGACCGCTTCCTGCAGGATGCATCCTACCTGCGTCTGAAGAACCTCACCATCGGCTTCACCCTGCCCGAGAGCCCCAAACTCAGTCGCTACGTGCGCAAGGCGCGTCTCTATTTCTCGTGCGAGAACCTCTTCACCATCACCAAGATGAAGATATTCGATCCCGAGGCGCTCGAAGCCAACGACGGTGTCTACTCCGCAGGTGCCGGTAAGGCATATCCACAGTACCGCACATATTCCGTGGGCCTTGAACTTACATTCTGATCTCTCCACTACTAAAACTGACAAGACATGAAAATATTCAAGATATTCGCGCTCATGCTCGCAGGTGCAACCCTCGCATCCTGCAACGATTTCCTCGACCGCGAGCCTCAGGATTTCGGCGATGAAAACTCCTACTATAAGTCGGCGAACGATCTGTGCATCGCTGTCAACAAATTCTATGAGTTCCTTCCGAAGAACGCCGAGCTCTGGGGTGGAATCTACTCTGAGGACAACAACAGCGACAACCAGGCTTCGGGTGGTGCCAACGAACTCTTCTACCGCGGCAACAAGCTCACTCCCAAGATGGGCAAGAACACATCGCAGTGGAACTTCGAGAACCTCCGTGGCATCAACTTCTACATCAACAAGGCCGAGGCACGCTTAGCCGCCGGAGAGCTCACCGGCAACGAGACACAGATCAACCACTACTTAGGCGAAGGCTATTTCTTCCGCGCCTACGATTATTTCCGTCTGTTGCGCAACTACGGGGATGTGCCTATCCTCACAAGGATGATGCCCGATAACCTCACTGAACTGATCGAGGCCAGCAAACGCTCGCCCCGTAACGAAGTCGCCCGTTTCATCCTTGCCGATCTCGACCGTGCGGCATCGCTCCTTCAGTCCACCGCACCAGAGAGCGGACGTGTGTACCGCGATGTGGCTCTCGCCCTCAAGGCCCGTGTAGCCCTCTACGAGGCATCGTGGGAACGCTATCATGCGGGCACATGCTTCGTGCCCGGCAACGACAAGTGGGTGGGAAAAACTTTTTGGCCTGAGTTTGCTTTCAAGGCCGGATCACCCGAGGCAGAGGTCAATTTCTTCCTTGACGAAGCCATCAAGGCTGCCGGCGAAGTGGCCGACGCCTATACCCTGAGCAGCGACTATGCCGGGATGTTCAACCGCTGGGATTCGGATTTCCCGGCAGGACATGAGGTGCTTTTCGCACGCTATTACAAGAGCGGTGTGCTGTCGCACAGCTGCTCAAGCTACCTCAGCGGAGGCGGCAACTGCAATGCTACCCGTGCGGCCGTCGACAGCTATCTGATGACCAACGGTCTGCCTATCTACGCCAACGGTTCGAAATATCAGGGCGATGAGATAGGTTACTATCAGTTCCTCGACCGCGACGAGCGTCTGTCGGCAAG
>CAMWUX010000113.1 GCA_947177605.1 uncultured Porphyromonadaceae bacterium | reverse complement strand
GCGGACCCCAGGTGAGCCAGAGGCTCACGAAGTCCACGGAGTCGGGCAGACCGATAAGTTTGTTCGACATTGCTGCAGCCGACCAGCTGCCGAACCATCCGAACATCACCTTGTGAGGTGAGTTGAAATAGTCTTTGAGGTTTTCCTCATAGGCCGGAGTGAGGGGCTTGAAGAAATCCTCAGCCTCGGGCTCGGTCCAGTCCGAGCAGGAGCTGATAAGTGCGGGAGCTGCTATCAGCGCTGCTGCGGCAAATATGATAGATTTTAATCCTTTCATGTTTGTATGTGAATTGATTGCTTTGTTACACAATTGTTGGATAGATTATTTCTTCAGAGCCCACCAGAGGTCGGTAGCACTGTTGTCGGGGCCGCCGAGCATCTGTACGGCTGCCTTCACGTTGGTCTCGTTGGTGTTGAATTCCGACTGCGGGAAGGGCAGACGACGCATACCGCGTGCATCGGTCACACCGTCGGTCGAGAGATTGTCGACTACGGGGAACCACTTCGGATAGCCTGTGCGGCGGAAGTCAGCCCACGATTCCCAACCGTTGGGATAGTTGCCGATCCACTTCTGCACGATGATACGCTCCAGATTGGTCTCGAACGATGCGCTCTCGTCGTAGGCGGGGCACACGGTCGATACGGCGTTCATCGAGTTGGAGCCGTCGTTGGGGTCAACGTAGTTGGCAGGTGTGGCGGTCGAGCTCAGGTAGTCACCGATCGAGGCGCCACGCTCCTTCATCGAAGTCTCGATACCCATTTCGTAGAGTTCCTTGGCGGTGCCGCCCATGCTCCAGCCGCGGAGCGCGCCTTCAGCACGGCTGAACCATGCCTCGCTGGCCGAGATGCTCAGCAGGGGTGATTGCTCCCCTACGTTGGGGGTCGAATAGTTGTTGTTGTTGAGGTCAGCGTGATAGATACCGCTGCGCAGACCTACATATGAGCCATCTTCAAGAGCGTTGGCGTATACGGGCAGACGCGGGTCGCTGTAGCCGTTCATATAGCTGGTGAGGTCGGCGGATATACGGCCTTCGTTCCAGGTGATGTTCACCTTGCGGAAGGAGTTGGTGCCGGGGAGGAAGGTCGACCATGCGCCGTCGGCTACCTCGGTGATCACGCCGATGTTGTCGCTCACGGCCTCTTCAGCTTTCTGCTTGGCAAGAGTGGGGTTCACATTGACCAGACGCATGGCAAGACGCAGTTTCACGGTATTGGCATATTTCACCCACTTGGTGATGTCGCCGCCGTAGATGAAGTCCACGTCGCCGAATACTTCTGCGCCTGAACCACCGATACCGCCCTTGAGGCCGGCAATGGTCTCGTCGAGCTCGGCAAACATTGCGTCAAACAGGTCGGGCATATCATCGTAAGCTACCTTGTATTCGGTACCGGTGCCGATCATAGAGAAGGGAGTGGGGCCGTAGCAGTCGCTCACGCGCAGAGTGCCGGCGATACGCATCAGGTTGGCCCAGTGGTACACGAGGCTCTCGGTACCAGACATACGGCGGATCTGGAAGAACGAAGTGTACATCTTGGGCATATTCGTGTCGAAGCAGTTGCCTATCCATCCCAGCGGGGGATTGTAGGTAGCGTAGTAGGCGTTGGAGCCCCATGCGTTCTTGGCAGATGTCATACGGCCGAATTCGCAGCCGATCATCTGGTCGATCATCTGGTAGTCGTTTTCCTGGCCGAGCACCAGCACAGGCATCATAGTGTTGAGGAGTGCAGCGGTAGCGGCAAAGTCGCCTTCCATCTGTTCGGGGGTCGGAGCCTTCGGGTCGGTGTTGAAGTCCTCGAATTTGTCGGTGCAGCCTGCCGAGCCGAAGAGGAGGCCTGCGCCCAACATTAAGGTGGCTATTGATTTGATATATTTTGTATTCATGATGTTATCCTGTTTGTGTGGATCAGAATGTGAGTTTTACGTTGAAGCCGTAGGTGCGGAGGCTGGGCTGCTGGAAGTAGTCTACACCCTGATAGAAGTTGTTGGTTGTAGCAGAGGTGCTTTCGGGATCATAGGGAGCCTTGCAGTAGATCATCCAGAGGTTCTTGCCGGTGAGGCTTACGGTAAGGTCGCATACATTGCCGAGCCAGGAGCGGGGCACGCTGTAGGCGAGGGTAAGGTCGGCCAGACGCACGTTGGTAGCCGAGTAGATGTAGTAGGTACCGGGGGCTGCCGAAATGGTGCCGTAGTAGTTTTCGGGATCAGCCATGCCGTTGCCGTAGATGGGCACACCGCCGTTGTCGCGGGCTGCTGCCGATACTTCGGATACACCATACTGGTCGAGGATAGCCTGGGTGTCGGACACTACCTGGCCGCCGAAACGTCCGGTCACTGCCCACGACAGGTTGAGGTTTTTCCAGCCGATGTTGCCGGTCCAGCCCATGTGGAATTTAGGAAGGATCGAACCCACCTTGAAGTATTCTACAGTCTCGAGTTCTACCTTGCCGGTCTGGGGATCTTTCCAGATGTAGCCGTTGGCGCTCTGACGCAGGCGGCGGTTGGAGTAGAGGTCGCCCATCGAGCCACCTTCATACAGACGGATGGCGGGACCACCGTTCGAACCGAGGCAGCCGGTAGCTGCGAAGTATTCCATTTCGATGGCTTCGCCGGTGTCGGGATCGATTGCACCGTTGGCGAGGCGGATCACCTTATTGCGGTTCCAGGAGTAGGTGAGACCGGTGTTGAAGCGCCAGTCGCCCCAGGCGTTGTTGTAGTTGAGAGTTGCTTCGATACCGTTGTTCTGGATGTTACCGGTCTGGATGAGGTTGGTCTTGTAGCCCGACGATCCGGATGCAGGGATTTCGAAAGTCTGGTTGAAGGTATTGGCTTTGTAGTAAGTGAATTCAAAGCCGAGGGTATTGTTGAAGAACTTGGAGCTGAGACCGATTTCATACGACTTGGTATTCTCGGGCTTCAGGTTGGGGTTGTAGTGCTTCGATGGCCATTCGTACTGGTTGGTCTGATCGTTGTAGGTATATTGCATACGGGTCAGATAGCGTGAGGGCGAAGAAGCCACTTCGGCCCACGAACCGCGTACCTTAAGGTAGGAGATCTCCTGAGGCAGATACTCGCGCAAGGTCTCGCTGATAAGCCAGCTGGCGCCTACCGAAGGATAGAAGTAGCTCATCTTGTCGGTGAAAGCGAGCATCGAAGCCCAGTCGTTACGGCCGGTGAGGGTCAGATAGTACTGCGAATCCCAGCCGAGTTCGGCGCTGGCGAAGATCGACTGAGTCTGATCGTGCCATGCGGCGTCGGTCACCTTGGTTTCATCCTTCTTGATGTTACCGAAAGCGAAGAAGTTGGGGATTGTGTTCAGACCGCCGCTGTAGGAGGTCGATTCTTCAAGCATATCGTTGATCGAGGCACCGAGCTGTGCGTTGACGCTCAGACGGTTGTCGAGGAAGTTCTTGTTAAACGATGCCATCACGTCGGCGTAGGTGGAGCGGTCCATGGTCTGGCCCTTGTAGTAGGAGCCTTTGCGGTAACCGCCGAGTGTACGGGAGTTGGTGGCGTGATATTTGCGCTCCTCGATGGTGTACATATTGTCGACACGTACGCGGCCGATTACATATAGATAAGGGGTGATGTCGAATTTCAGAGAGCCGTTGAACATATAGCGCTGCTTGCGGCTTTCGCGCAACTGACGCTTCTGTGTCCAGTAGGGGTTCTGCATATCGAATGGCGAGGGATATTTCTGCTCCCAGTATTGGGTGTAGATATTACGGGCCGGATCCCAGCGCTCAAACATACGTACGTCGTCGAAGTTCTCGCCGCGGGGGAAGAGCCACAGGGCGGGGATCGGGTTGAAGTACTGACCCGATGCTACCATCTGCTTGTTGTTCTGAATGATGTAGTTGGCACCGAGGTCGAGGGTCAGACGGTTGTCGAAGAAGTTGGTGGTGTTGCGGATCGAGAAGTTGTAGCGGTTGTAGTTGCTCTCGGGCATCACACCGGGGGAGTTGGTCACGGCAGCCGATGCAAATGTCTGGTTGCGTGCGGTACCATAGGTGAAAGTCAGTGAGTTGATTTCAGTTACACCGGTACGGAAGAAGTCAACCGGATCATAGCTGGTAGGCTTATCCATAAGGTCGCCCCACGATTCGAATTCGCCGGGACGGTTGCCGTAGCGGTTCTGGAATTTGGGAGTCATCCACACGTTGGAGAAGTGAGTGGTGTTGCTGTAAGAGAGACGGGCACGGCCTTCGGTACCTTTCTTGGTGTTGATGAGGATCACACCGCTGGCGGCTGCCGAGCCGTAGAGTGCTGCTGCCGAAGGACCCGAGAGTACCGACATTGATTCGATATCGTCGGGGTTGATGTCGGCTACGGTCGACGAACCGGGCTGATTGGCCATCGTACCGCCTTTTTCGTCGCCTGAGTTGATGTCAAACATAGGTACACCGTCGATCACATACAGAGCGTTGTCATTGCCGGCGAGTGATTTCACACCGCGCATGATCACACGTGCCGACGAACCCGAACCGGCTGCACCGGCGTTGATGTTGACACCTGCTACCTTACCGGTCAGCGAGTTGATGAAGTTGGCGTCCTTGTTCGAAGAGAATGCCTCACCGCCGATGGTCTGCACGTTATACGAAAGGGCTTTCTGCTCGCGCTTGATACCGAGAGCTGTCACCACTACTTCGTCGAGAGCCTGGGCATCTTCCTCCAGTACCACCAGGAGGTCTTTCTGCCCGTTGATCGTCACGGTGTAGGGCTTGAAGCCGATGTAGGCTACCTTTACTACATCACCGTTTTTCACGGGAAGCGTAAATTCGCCGTCGAAATTGGTTTGGGTGCCCTGATTGGTTCCCTGGATCGTAACGGATACACCGGGGAGGGGATCACCTGTACTGTCGGTCACTGTACCCTTCAGCGAGTAGCTTTGGCCGAAGGCCGTAAGCACGGGGAAGAGCAACAAGAATAACAATGTAGATATC
>CAMWUX010000112.1 GCA_947177605.1 uncultured Porphyromonadaceae bacterium | reverse complement strand
TGGGAGTGTTCACGAGATATGTGCTGCGGATGGGCTGGTCGCCGAAGCGGAGGTGAGAGCAGGTGAAGCCGCCCGACTTCTTGGAGTCGTAGGCGAAGTATGCCTGGCAGTATTTCTTGGTGTTGTCGCCGATGATCTTCACGGAGTTCTTGTTGGCACCTACGGTACCGTCGGCACCGAGGCCGTAGAACTTGGCTTCGAATGTTGACTCGCCGCTGAGCGCGATCTCCTCAACCGGGGGAAGGGAGAGGAAGGTGACGTCGTCGACGATACCCACGGTGAATTTGTCCTTGGGCTCGGGGAGGGCGAGATTGTCGAATACAGAGATGATCTGGGCGGGTGTGGTGTCCTTCGATGCCAGACCGTAGCGGCCCGATACGATGCGGGGTGCATCAGGACGTCCGTAGAAGCATTCGGCTACGTCGAGATAGAGGGGCTCGCCGTTGGCGCCGGGCTCTTTGGTGCGGTCGAGCACTGCGATGGTCTTGGCGGTGGCGGGCACGGCCTTGAGCAGGTGCTTGGCAGAGAAGGGACGGTAGAGGTGAACGGATACCATACCTACTTTCTCACCCTTGGCCATGAGGTAGTCGATGGCTTCCTGGGCGGCCTGGGTCACGGAGCCCATGGCGATGATCACGCGCTCGGCTTCGGGGTGGCCGTAGTAGTTGAAGAGGTGGTATTCGCGGCCGGTGATCTTGGAGATCTCAGCCATATAGTCTTCTACGATTTCGGGAACGCGTTCGTAGTACTTGTTGCATGATTCGCGGTGCTGGAAGAATACGTCGCCGTTTTCGGCCATGCCGCGGGCTACGGGCGATTCGGGAGTGAGGGCGCGCTTGCGGAAGTCGGCGAGAGCCTCACGGTCGAGCAGGGGAGCGAGATCGTCCTGATCCATAGCTTCGATCTTCTGGATCTCGTGGGAGGTGCGGAATCCGTCGAAGAAGTTGACGAATGGCACGCGGCTCTTGATGGTGGAGAGGTGGGCTACACCTGCCAGATCCATCACTTCCTGTACGGAGCCTTCGGCCAGCATGGCGAAGCCGGTCTGGCGCACGGACATCACGTCCTGATGGTCGCCGAAGATGCTCAGGGCATGGCTGGCGAGCGTACGGGCCGATACGTGGAACACGCAGGGGAGGAGCTCACCGGCGATCTTGTACATATTGGGGATCATCAGCAGCAGACCCTGCGAAGCGGTGTAGGTAGTGGTGAGGGCACCGGCCTGAAGAGAGCCGTGAACGGCGCCTGCGGCACCGCCTTCGCTCTGCATCTCCTGCACGAGCACGGTTTCGCCAAAGATGTTTTTACGGCCGGCGGCAGCCCATTCGTCGACATACTCCGCCATGGTCGACGACGGAGTGATGGGGTAGATGGCTGCAACTTCCGAGAACATGTAAGATACGTGAGCTGCGGCCTGGTTGCCGTCGCACGTCAAGAATTGTTTTTCTTTACTCATAAGTTTCGGTTATTGTATGGATTCTCTAAGATTAATAGTCGGAATTACAATGCGATGCGGCCGGGGGTGAAAGAATTGGCCGCTTTTCACGGCAAAGATAATGAAAAATAAGTAATTTTGTCCAATCCAAACTCTCATAATTCCACTATTTGGCAATGGATATCCGCATACTTAAAGAAAAAATACTTGCCGGGGGACAGATCGAAGCCTCCGAGGCGCTTGCGCTGGCCCGGCTCGACACCGCCGGGCAGAAGAAATTGCGTGAGGCGGCCGCCGAGATCACGGCGCACTTCCACTCCCGCAAATTCGACACCTGCTCGATAGTCAACGCCCGCTCCGGCCGCTGCTCCGAAAACTGCAAGTGGTGTGCCCAGTCGGCCCACTACTCCACCGGAGTGAAGGAATACGAACTTGTAGACCATGATACCTGCATCGATCTGGCGCTCTACAACCGCAGTCAGGGTGTGGGTCGATTCTCCTTCGTCACCAGCGGCCGCCGTCTGGGCGGCAAGGCTTTCAGCACGCTGCTCGACTATTACCGCGAGCTCAACGACCGCCATTCGATCTACCTCTGCGCATCGATGGGACTGCTCGACGAGGAGCAGCTGCGTCAACTCCGAGAAGCCGGCGTGAGGCGGTATCATTGCAATCTGGAGACGGCACCCTCCCACTTCCCCTCGCTCTGCTCCACACACTCGATCGACGACAAGATGGCCACAATCCGCGCCGCCCGCGCCGCCGGTCTGGAGATATGCAGCGGCGGCATCATCGGCATGGGTGAAACGATGGAGCAGCGCGCCGAATTCGCACTGAAACTGCGTGAGGCCGAGCCCGTGTCGATTCCGATCAACATACTTCATCCTATACCGGGCACTCCGCTCGCCGACGCTCCGGCTCTCACGCCCGATGAGGTGCTCACTACGGTGGCGATATTCCGCATGGTGCATCCGCGGGTGGTGCTCCGCTTCGCCGGCGGTCGCGACCGGCTCGACGTAGACACGCAGAAGGAGGCTATCCGCATAGGTATCAACGGCTCGATAATAGGCGATTTGCTCACTACCATCGGCTCACGCATAGCCGAGGACAAACAGATGGTGGCCGACTGTGGAATGGAATTCTGAACGATACCGCGGCCACACTTCTCTGTGTGAGATCGATCTGCCGGGGCAGAAGCGTATCGCCTCGGCCACAGTGGCTGTGGTCGGTGCCGGCGGTCTTGGCTCTGCGGCTCTGATATATCTTGCCGCGGCCGGCGTAGGCACTATGCGCATTATCGATCCCGACACGGTGAGCGAGAGCAATCTGCAGCGTCAGGTGATACACTCTACCGCCGATCTCGGGCGGCTAAAAGCCGACTCTGCGGCCGACACTGTCAGTTCGCTCAATCCCGACGTGAAGGTGGAGATATACCCCGAACGACTTACTACCGATAATGCTCCGCGGCTGCTCGCTGGCGCCACGGTGATGCTCGACTGCACTGACAATTTCGCCGGCCGTATGCTCATCGACGATATGAGCGGACGGCTTGGCATCCCCTACGTCTACGGCGCTGTGTCGCGCTTCTCCGGCCATGTGTTCACACGCGTGGGCGATTCGGCAGGATTCCGCCGTATCTTCGGGGCAGAGCAAACGGAACCTGACTGCGACTGCGCTACCAACGGGGTGCTTAATACACTTGTAGGCACAGTAGGCACTCTTCAGGCCACAGAGGCGCTGAAGGTGATAGCCGGCACAGGCGATCCGCTCGTCAACCGTCTGTTGGTGATCGATCTTCTTACGATGGAATTCAGCACTCTGCGCTTAGGATAGCATCGGAGCTATGCGTCGGAGGGCTGCGATGAATGCGTCGGCTTCCTCAACGGTATTGTAGAGAGCGAAGGAGGCGCGCACGGTGCCTTCCACTCCGAGTGCGTGCATCAGGGGCTGGGCGCAGTGGTGGCCGGTGCGCACGGCAATGCCGAGTTTGTCGAGAAGCAGTCCGGTATCATAGTGGTGGGCGTTGCCGATAAGGAATGAGATGATCGCTTCCTTGCCCGGCGCGGTGCCGAATATCCGCATACCGGGTATCTCCATCATGCGCGGCGTGAGGTAGTCGAGCAGCATCTTCTCGTGGGCGGCCACGGCGTCGATACCGGCGTCGCACAGGAAGTCGACGGCGGTGTGCAGGGCGGCTATGCCTACATAGTCGGGAGTGCCGGCCTCGAACTTGAAGGGGAGATCGGCATAAGTGGTGTGCTCGAAGGTGACATGGCTTATCATCTCGCCACCGCCCTGGTAGGGGGGCATCTTTTCAAGCAGCGAACGACGTCCGTAGAGCACTCCGACGCCTGTCGGCCCGTACATCTTGTGGGAGGAGAATACGTAGAAGTCGGCATCGAGAGCTCTGACGTCGACATGGCGGTGGGCGATAGCCTGAGCGCCGTCGATCAGAGCCACAGCTCCCGCTTCGTGGGCGAGGCGTATTATCTCGCCTACAGGGTTGACGGTGCCGAGCACGTTGGATACGTGGGTGATTGCCACTACCCGTGTGCGATCGTTGAGCAGCCGGCGGTATTGCTCCATATCGAGCGAGCCGTCGGGGAGCATACCCACTACCCGGATCACTATGCCGCGGCGCTCGCGCAGCAGTTGCCACGGCACGATGTTGGCGTGGTGCTCCATCACCGAGAGTATCACTTCATCGCCTTCGGAGAGCAGGCTGCCGTAGCTCGACGCCACAAGGTTGATGGCCTCGGTGGTGCCGCGCGTAAAGATCACCTCCTGAGTGGACTCCGCTCCGATGAAGCGGCGCACTCGCTCACGGGTGGCCTCCATCATCACAGTGGCTTCCTGAGAGAGGGTGTGGACGCCGCGGTGCACATTCGCCTTGTGGTGGATATACACATCATCTATCGCGTCGATCACCTGCCGCGGTGTCTGAGTCGAGGCTGTGTTGTCGAGATACACGAGCGGATGATTGTAGATCCTGCGCTCCAGGATGGGGAACATGGTGCGGTAGCGCGCTACGTCGAAGGCAGAGGTGTCGGTGGCAGAGGTCATTGCTGAGGAGTGAAGTGGTCGTTGCAGTTGGGCATACAGCCTTCGGTGCATCCGGAGGAGTGGCGGGCGGTGAAGCGGCGCTCCACGAGGTGGCGCAGGCGGTCGCGCAGACCCTCGATACGCACGGTGTCGATCACGTCGGCCATGAATGCCTGCATGAGCATATGGCGCGCTTCGGCTTCGGGAATGCCTCGGGTCTGCATATAGAAGAGGGCTTCGGAGTCGAGCTGGCCGGTGGTGGCGCCATGGGAGCACTTCACATCGTCGGTATATATCTCAAGCTGAGGCTTGGTGTGCATACGTGCCGTAGGAGCGGCAAGGATGTTGCGGTTGGTCTGAAATGCATCGGTGTAGGGAGCTTTGGCCGATACGAGTATACGGCCGGAGAAGGCCTGTGTCTTATACACATCACCGCGCCCACGACACCTCACTACCTCTCGTATCCCGTCGTCAG
>CAMWUX010000111.1 GCA_947177605.1 uncultured Porphyromonadaceae bacterium | reverse complement strand
GATATCGGAGGAGCGGGAGTTGGAGCTGGTGTACTTACCGCCGATATAGTCGAAGCCGGCACGGAACATGGTGGCATACTCTTCGTTGAGGCTGCTGTCGAATACCATGTCGACAGAGAAACGGGTCTGATACTTGAGGTTTTTCCAGATCGACCAGTCGAGAGTGATGTTGCCGAGGATACGGTCGCGCTTGCGCTGATCCTTGATCATATCGCTGCTCACCCACCAGGGGTTGTTGAGGTAGTCGACAAACCAGTTCCATGTCTGGATGGGCTGACCCACGAGTTTGGGGTTGCCGATACCGGGATCGCTTACGAGGCGCTCGCCGGCCACACCGGCGTGACGGTAGTTGTTTTTCCAGTAGCGCATATCGACGTCGGCAGGTGTACGGTAGAGAGCGAAGACGCTCGACAGAGCCTTACCCACGGTGGGGGTATTGTCGGTGCGCTGGTGGATCCAGTTCAAAGATGTGGAGATGTTGACCTTCTTATCGAAGAGGGAGAAGGACTCCTTGAGCATTACGTTGTTGCGGGTAAACTTATTGCCGGGTACGATACCATCCTGGTAGGTATTGTTGTAGGAGAAGTATGTACGCGACAATTCGGTACCGCCGGAGAGGGTGATACCATTGTTGAGGGTAACGCCGGTCTTGAAGAAGTCGGTCACAGCATTGCGGTAGTTGTTGGAGAGCCAGGGGTTGGCCTGAAGGTCGGCTTCGGAACGGGTGCCGAGACGGGGACCCCATGCTTCCCATGCGGTATGGTCGAGACCACCGGTATTGGTGATACCGTACCACTGCTGCTGGCGGGGATACATGGCGATGCGGTCGATGGAGGTCGAGCTGGAGATGTCGACCTTCACTGTGCCCTGCGCACCCGACTTTGTGGTGATAACGATTACACCGTTGTTAGCAGCCGAACCATAAAGAGCGGCAGCGTTCGGGCCTTTAAGAATGGTCATGTTCTCGATATCCTCGGGGTTGATGGTCGAGAGGATGTCGTCGCCCGTACGGGTAGCGCCCATTTCGAGGTCAGTGGCCTGATCGCCGGTGTTGTTCTGCATCGGGATACCGTCGATTACGATAAGGGGCTGGTTGGAGCCGAGAATCGAGGTAGAACCACGGAGCACGATACGGGAAGAACCACCACCCGCACCGGAGTTGTTAGGAGTAATGGTAAGACCTGCCGACTTACCCTGAAGGGCGTTGACGAAGTTGTTTTCCTTAATACGGGTCACTTCGTCGGCCTTAATGGTCTGCACGGCATAGGTAAGGGTTTTCTCCTCGCGCTTGATACCCATAGCGGTAACCACAACGCCTTCGAGCACTTTGGCATCGGACTCAAGGTTAATGGTAAGAGGAGTGCCTTCCCATTTCACGGTTACGGGGCGGCAACCGATCATGGTGATTTGCAACTGGGTGCCGAGCTTCACATTGGGGATGGAGAACTCACCGTCAATGTTTGTGCTACTGCCCTGTGTCGGATTGTTGGCCACAACGACAGAGGCACCGATCATGGGGTCGCCGAATTCGTCGTAAACCACGCCGGTAGCGGTGGTCTGCGCCTGTGGCGCGACAGCTGCTTCAGGTGCGGCGCTGATGGTAGCCGGGAACACGGCTACACCCATAAGTGCGGCAACCAAAAGGAGTTTGTGAATTGATAGGATTGGTTTTAGCATAAGGTAGAAATGATTACTTTATATAATTTTCTATTTTACAAATTAGGTTAAAAAAAGCATTTTGAGTGATAATATTTTTGGTGGTATCAGATATGATTTTGCCCTCAGCAAGTAGCTCACAACAAACGATTTAGATCCAACGTGCGAGGTGTATCACACCCGATTTTCACTCTTGAAAACAGGCTAATACACACAAATTCATAATTTTACCAATTGCAAATATACGAATGATTTTGTAGTAATCGCATATAAACGGCAAAAAAAATCTCACTTTTAACGCATTTATAAAATTTTATGCCGGATTTTATAAGATTGGGGTTAATTAATAAAGATAAAGATTATTTAACACAAAAGATGTGTCTCGGCCGCGTTCTGGGCGACGGAAGACACCGGCGGCTCGTGTCCGCTACGGATAAAGGATCAGAGGTGTTTCTTTTTGAGGGTTTTAGAGATAATTTTAATGGTTGATGTATCTGAAGCGAACACTGAATAGAGCCCTTGCGGCTCTTGAGCCGGATCGGCTGTGTATGGTTGCCCGGGATGCCACTCGCTCATGGCGGCCTCTGCAAAGCCGCCCCAGCCCCAGAAGTTGCATCCGGCCACGGGTCCGTCAGGACCTGTGAGGTTAAGCATATATTCATAGAATCGGTCGCGTCCGGTAGTTGGGGAGCCCAGGGCGATAGCCATGCCGTCGCGCGGGTAGCCAAACTCCTCGATCACGAGGGGCTTGCCGGCCGAGCGCATTATCCGGGCATGGGGAGTGATGTATTCGAGAGCGTAGATGCAGGCGCTGTCGACACCGGTTACAACTGTAGCGGAGTCGACCCAACGCCAGTTGTAGGGCCACACGTGTATTATACCATAGTCGATGTTGGGGTCGCGGTGGATTCGCTCCCAAAGATCGAGGTCAACCTCGCAGCCGTAGAGACCTTCACTGCCTGTCGATACCAGATGATTGCCGTCGATGCTCTTGATAAGCTCCGCTGTGGAAGCGATCCAGCGGGCAAAAGCTTCCTTATGAAGCGAATCAGAGCAGAATGCGCGTGGCTCGTTGGCTATCTGCCACGCCATAATCGCAGGCGATTCGGAGTAAGGACGACCCGTGACGCCATTCGTTCGGCTCACGATATTGCGCACATGATTGGCAGCCATAGCCTTGGCGCTGTCGCAGACCACGAACTGCGCCACATAGTCGCAATACTCTCGGTATCCGTCGGCCGGATCAGGGCAGTCGCCTATCCCGGCCCACTCAAGATAGGCGCCGTAGCCGCCGCTCCATTCCCACGAATTGTTGAGATAGAGCACAGCCTTCATATCGCGACGCTCAAGCTCGGCGAGAAGATAGTCGAGACCGGCAAGGAGAGTATCATTATATACACCGGGGGCAGTCTGCAGCACAGGCATGATGTGGTGGGGAAGATTCTCGCGGCCATCACCACCGACCATTATGCGGAGGTTGGTGAGCCCGAGAGCCTGAAGTGTGTCGAGCTCGCGAGCCAGACGGGCACGGTCGCCCCCGCGGCCTTCGGAAGCAAGAATGGTAGCGTACCAGAAATTGGTCCCTATATAATTATATGTGTGGTCGCCGATGCGGAACTGTCCATCGGGGCCAACAGAGACATAGCGATCAGCTACCGGCGCGCTGCCGGTAGTGCAGTTGACAGCGGCGAGACACGCCACGGCTACGACTAATATATCAAGCAGTCTTCTCATTTATCGGTACGGAATGGAACCAGCGGGAGCCCAATAAGATTGTGGACGTTCCCGACGGCAAAGTTTTTGAAATTATATCTTGCTGATTTAATACGGTCTACACCCTCGGGGCGCTCCAGTACGACATGGAGAGCACGGAAGGGGATGTATGCCTTGGCCGGATAAAACACACCGTCGCTGCCGGCCACTTCGAAGCCCTGCATATCATCGTGAGGGGTCAGCCCCCAAGGTGCGCCGGTGAAGGTGAGCTTGGCGCAATCATCTTCCACGGTCATCTCATCGAAGCGGGGATACTCCACCGGAAGCCCTGCAATGCCGTAGGCCATATCGCCGGCAAGCCATGCAAGACGCTGAGCGACTTCATGCTTTCGTGTAGGATGAATATCGACCACCTCATAGGGATAGATTAGATCCGATGTGCATACTATAGCCGAGTGCGGAATAATTTCGGCGGCATGGTGTTGTGTCTCGCGAAAACGCGCCGCTATATCACCGTCGGGATCGCCGTAGCCATAGGGCGCAAGCTCTACGAAGAGGAAGGGCAGAGTGGAATCGCCCCACTGCTTGCGCAGATCCTCCACAAAGTCGCGCTGGCGCTCGGCATACTGCTCCTGACCTAAGTTGGAGCACCCCTGATACCATAGGAAACCACGGATGGTGTAGCCTTCGAGAGGATGGAGCATAGCATTATACATCAAGTTGGAGCGGTGCCAGAAGTCGGGAATCGAGGCGGTGCGTTCCTTGGCGAGATCGATGTCGGCATATCCGGCCAGACGCTCGGCACTCATCCATGTCTCGATCTTAGTGCCCTGATAACTGCAGTCGATAATGCCTACGGGCACGTCGAGCATATCGGTAAGCTCACGTGCGAAGAAATATGCTAAGGCACTGAAATCATACGCATTGGCGGGTGTTGCGGGGAGCCATGTCGATGCCACGATATCCTGCACCGTCTCGGCGGCGGCTTTCTCCACCATTGCCACACGGATCATCGGATACCGCGAAGCGGAGGCTATGGCTTCTGCTGCATTCTCCACCGGCTGATTGAGGTAGCCGTGGAGCGGCATCTCCATGTTGGACTGGCCGGTACAAAACCATACCTCACCGATGAGCACGTCATCTATGGCAAGGCGTGAGCCATCGCCGGTAAAGCGTATGGTGTAAGGCTTCGTAGAAGCGGCGGGCGTGGGCACTCTCAACTCCCAACGGCCATCGGGACCGGTGCGGACAGAGAGCGGTTTGCGTAGCCAACCGGGTGATACGGTGATTCTTGCGCCGGGCGTAGCCCAACCCCATAGCAGCGCATCACTCTGCTGCTGCAGTACCATGTGAGGCCCTATGATATCGGGTAGCCGGATAGCGGCACCTACCGGGACGGAGGCACTGATCAGCAGAAAAATGACTGTGGCTATCAGTTGTCTTATGAAGATTGGTCTTTTCATGGCTATAGGGATCAACGGCCGGCTTAACCGTGTCTGTGATATATTAACGGCGATTTTGCTTTTTAAGTCTTACTATCACTTTTTTTAACATAATAATTATTGGCCTATTACACGCAATATCGT
>CAMWUX010000110.1 GCA_947177605.1 uncultured Porphyromonadaceae bacterium | reverse complement strand
ATTAAAAGTAGTGATGCTCCATCGGGGACATTACACTTTTCAGCGACACAAAAGTAGTAATTATTTTCGGAAATTTTTCCATAATCAATAAAATATTTTTCCTAAATTTGCCGATACAAGCCGGGAGCGGCTTGCTTGTATTTTTTAGAGCGTTTACTCGCGCTTATTCTTGACGCTACGGAACTTCGCAAACTCCATTCAAAGTCAAGGATTGGCAACGGTAGATGGCTACTATCTGTGTGTGTGAACGGCTCCCCCTGATGGGGAGATTTCGGTCGCGTCTGCGAGTGAGCTGATGTGGTCGAAAAGTCCTGCATATCACGGCGTAGGCCTCTGCTTAGTTGCTCATTCTGCTTTGAAGGGCATTGCGAAGGCCTCGTAGCGTGGAGTGGGTGGCAAGTACGGATCCCTACGCTTTTCTTATTCCCAACTGCCGACGAGAGGGTGACCGAGGCCTTAATATTTTTTTATCAATGAGAAAAAACAATCTTTATCGGATTATGTCGGTCGTATGCCTCTTATGCTGTGTCACCGATTCGTTCGCCAAGCCAAAAGAGTATAATTTCGAACTGACGTGTTCGGCTAAGCCGGATCTATTTTTTAGGGATTTGCCGCAGGCATTGGTCGTGACTGCAAGTTCGTCGGTGGCGAATGATAAAATCTTCGACGCATCGCAACTACATAAGAAATTCCAGAAACTTTTTGAAGATCGGATAAGGATTACATACACACCATCTACTGAAGAATTCGTTGAAGAAACGGTGAAACGATATGTGCGTTCGTCGGGTATTGATTTAGGATATGATAGACTCTCGGATTTTACTCTGAGAGTGAATCTTAAAGATTTAAAGTTTGTTCTGGGTGAAGATGAGGGATATAGCTCAGCTGTATTGGAATGGAGCTTGTATAATCCTGAAGGTAAACTGGTTTTGGATGGAACAAGCAGAGGTCGCCAACCGATCGTATATGGTACTAAAGTCGTGAACGTAATAGCCAAATTCCTTGATAAATCCTTCTCCGATGATTCTCTTGACAAAGCATATTCGAAGGCTCTTGCTGCGATAGATTGGGAAGGGATATCTAGAAATTTAAGCACTGATGCAAGGAAGAAGCAGGAACAGACCCAGGTGACGGGGACGGGTAATACTGAACTTGAGCATACGATCATCCGCTGGTATATCCTCTCTAATCCGTCGGGCGCGGATGTGTCGTGGCGTGTAGTATCATCTACCCCCGATGTACGCAATACCAATGCCAACTTCGTAGGTACGACACCTTATGAGTCGACGGAATCGTTTGACATCAAGGGACTGACTGCCGAGAATGCGGGTAATGTACAGATCGAGGTTACTTGCGAGCGTGCCGGGTATCTACCTCAGAAGAAACGTTTCAATCTGCGACAGGCTATCGATCAGAAGGAGATTTCGGCCAAATTCAACCTTGTTAAAGAATCTGACGAGTAAATATTTTTTCAAAACATCTTTGGGGGCAGCTCATTATTGTGGGCAGCCCCTTTTTTGTCATTTAGCGCCTCATCTAAATGGTATCCACCAAGAAAGTTTCGAGTTGCATCTTGCCGGATAGACAAATAGATATGAGATGATGAGAGCCTGGGCGCAGTGTTGATGCAGGAGCGATAAATTCGTCCGATGACATCGGACGAATTGGATCGAAGATCTCAGATATCCGAAGGATAGATTATCGCCCGCCTCCCGCAATTACGGCAAAATGAGGCGATTTTTTGAGTTATTGCATATTTTTCTTAGATTTGCTAATCATTATGGCAGCTTTAAGCGTTTAATACCCGTAGATTATTCTTAATTCAATCAATATTTAATCATTTTCAACTGTTTATTTCACATGTCATTCATCAAAGACTTTAAGGAATTCGCCATGAAGGGCAACGTCATCGATATGGCGGTCGGCGTAATCATCGGCGGTGCGTTCGGTAAGATCGTGAGCTCGCTCGTCAACGACATCATTATGCCCGTAGTCACAGTAGCTACCGGCGGCGACGGCTTCACCAACATGAAGTATATCATCACTCCGGCCAAGGAGGCTACTGCCGAGGGTATGGCCGCTGTAGAGGAAGTTGCCATCAACTACGGTATGTTTATCCAAAACATCGTCGACTTCTTCATCATCGCCCTCAGTATCTTCGTGGCTCTGCGCGTGATCATGAAGTTTAAGAAAAAAGAAGCCGAGGCTCCCGCGCCCGCACCAGAGCCTACCAAGGAAGAGGTGCTCCTCACCGAGATCCGCGACCTGCTCAAGGAGAAGAAATAATCCGATAGCAATATATTGATACAATGCGCGGCGGGGAAGCGATTCCCTGCCGCGTAGTTTGTAGTTGGGGGAGCGCAGGCTATTTGCGGCCGAAGTCGGCCGGTATCTCGCCCCACTTCTCCGTCTCCCATTTCAGAATAGGGTTGGTGTATGTGTTGGCCGACAGCCAGCGGAGGGCGCGGTCGAGCAGGTCGCGGATAGGCGCGTTGGCCTGCGTGGGGGCGATGGTGGTCTTGATGCGACGGTTGCGCAGCCATGCCAGCGCGGTACGCGAATCGGAATAGACCGGTGTAGTATTTAGTCCCCGCTGCTTCAGCCACGCAAGAGCGTGGACCAGCGCGAGAAATTCGCCCATATTGTTTGAGCCGCCCTGAAGCGGACCCACATGGAAGAGTTCGGCACCGGTCGAGACGTCGACACCGCGGTATTCCACCGGGCCGGGATTGCCGCTGCAGGCAGCGTCTACGGCTATCGAGCCGGCAAGTATCTCGGGGTTGGCATCGTAGTTGGCCTTTTCCGCAGCCGACTGGTGAGAGGCAATGCCACGGAAAAGATTGAGGTATTCGTCGGGGTTGCCGCGATAGGCCTCGATGGCCTGCGTCTGGTTGGGAAAACTTTTGTAGCGCGCCCACGGGAAGTTCTTGATCTGCAGCTGACACTCCTCCCAGGAGTCGAATACTCCGGTGGAATGACCGGCCCAGACCACATAGTATTTTTTTGAAGCCATCAGGATAGAGTAAGGAAAATGTTGATATCGGCCTGTCGTACACCGGCCTTTTTGGCAACATCGGCATTGACCGGTTTGCCGAAAAATGTCACTACGGCAGAGCGCACACCCGGTAGCAGGCGCAAAGCATTGGTCATACCGTCGCAGTCCACGAGGCGCGTGAGCATCGTCAGCAGTGAGTTGCTGAGAGCCATGGCCGTAGTGCGTGCCACGGCATTGACCACGTTGGTATAGCATACCCGGCGCTGGGTGCCCTTGAGGGTGGGTATGGCCATGTCGGGGCCGACGCAACATTTGGTTACCCCCGGGAAGTCGGCGCCGGCACGCTCGGTGAGGTCGAATATTATCACACCCTTCTTCATCGTGGCGATTGCCTCGGTGTCGAATACCATAGCCGGTTCCACAGGCGTATTGATCACCACATCGGCCGTACGCAGAGCGTTGAGGAGCACCCGGCGGTGGAGAGCGGACGTCACCACGCGGCAATTGAGGTCGCGTTCGGCACGGCGAAGCGAGTAGATGTCGTTGTCAAACATTCGCACCAGCGCCCCATTGCCGAAAGCCGAACCGGCAGCAGCTCGTGCAGCCCGTCCCGAGCCGATCACGGTCACCTCACACGGCACCACCCCCGTCACTCCGCCGAGCAGAATGCCCTTTCCGCCAAACGAGTCGGCAAGCAGGCTCACCGCACCTACGATTGCTGCGCGGCCTGTGATTTCGGCCAGAATGTCGGCAAACGGCCGGTTGCCGTCCATATCCTCCACCATGTCGAGCGCCACGGTGATGATGTGGGCTTCGAGCAGAGCCTTGATGTCGTCGCGCGTAGCCTGAAGCGGTTTGAGCAGGGTCAGGAGCATTGCACCGCGGCGCATCATCGCCACATCGGCGCGGTTCACTCGCGAGAGCTGGATCACGATGTCGGCCGACCACGCCTGCGCGCGTTCCACGATCTTCACCCCACACTCCGCATAGCGGCTGTCGGGGTAGTGGATCGGAGCCGCCGCTCCGCGTTGCATCACTATCTCGAAGCCATTTTCGATAAGTTGCTGCGCACCTTCGGGTGTGAGAGCGAATCTATGGTCGGCAGGATCTGACGCGGCCGGCAGACCGATAGTGAACAGTTTGCGCGATGCCGCCACAGGCGCCTCTTTGGGCAGTGGAGTGATAACGGGATCTGATACGGATGGATTCATGGCTTGATATTTGGATGGGTAAGTGGTATCCGGAGCATATCGGTAAAGCGGATCAGGCTCTGATCGATCATTTCGGCATTGTCGAGCCAATCGGCATCGAACTCATACTGAGCCCGGCTATAGTAGGGGTGGCGGATAGCGAGTTGCTCATCAATAAACGCGCGCAGCTCGTCGTCGCTGAGCGCGGCGATCAGAGGTCGGCGGCGTCGGCCTACCCGCAGGCGTTCCCACAGACGGCCGGTCGAAGCATTTAGCCATACCGTAGTGCCCGATGCGTTCATGCGTTCCATATTGTCGAAAAAGCATGGAGTACCGCCTCCGCAACCGATCACTGTATCTTCAAACTGGCTGACCTCTTCGAGCATACGGCGCTCCATGTCGCGGAAAGCCTCCTCGCCGCGTGACGCGAATATGTCGCGGATATTGGCATGAAATCGGCGCTCGATATAATTATCGAGGTCGATAAACTGCAACTCAGTGCTACGGTCGAGCGCTTTGCCGAGCGTCGACTTGCCGCAGCCCATATATCCAATTAGGAAAATCGGTTTCATGATCGATGGTAGCTACTCACCGCAAAAATAGCAAAACCACTCCAATCGCCCAAATCCCTCCGGCTTAAACAAGTTTCTACTGATCCGTTTCTATTGATCCCCCCCAAAAATTCCATACCACATTCATCACACCACCAGTCACATACCATCAAAAACGCACCCGAAATTTACCCCACCTCCGACCCAAACACTAAAAATATGTGTTCCCCCACCCCAATCCACCCTTACCCGGTAGCTTGTA
>CAMWUX010000109.1 GCA_947177605.1 uncultured Porphyromonadaceae bacterium | reverse complement strand
GTATAGAGCACACCTATATATTTACCATCGGCGTCGGTGACTTCGAAGGCTTTCACGTCGGGGTGATAGACGGGTATGTCGGTGCGCTGACGGAATTGGAGTCCGTAGAGTTTGGTGGCGAGACCAAATACACCGGATATCACATTGTCGAGTTCGAAGTATGGGCGGAGGGCTTCTTCGTCGAAGTCGTAGCGGGCCTGACGGAGTTTGTTGGAATAGTAGCTGTAATTCCAGGGGCAGATCACTACGGGTTTACCTTCGAGTTGGGTAGCGAATGCGGTGAGTTCGGCGAGCTCCTTGTCAAGGGCGGGGCGGTAAGCCTCGCGCAGATCGTTGAGGAGCTTATTGACGGCGGCAGGATTCTCGGCCATAGTGTTGACGAGCGAGAAGTCGGCGTAGGTAGGATAGCCGAGCAGCTTGGCGAGTTCCTGACGCTTGGCGGCGATCTGTTTAAGGATCTCTACGTTGGAGAACTCTCCGGAGGTGTTGCGGCCGGAGTAGAGGCGATACATGCGCTCGCGCAGATCGGGACGGTCGGAGTATTTGAGAAAGGCCATGTAGGTGGGCTGGGCGAGAGTGAAGAGGTATTCGCCTTCGCGGCCTTTCTCGGCAGCGGCCTGTGCGGCTGCTTCGACTACGCCTTCGGGCAGGCCGGCAAGATCGTCGGCTGTAAGCCAGATCTCGTAGGTGTTGAGCTCGCGGATGATGTTCTGGTCGAAGAGGGTGGTGAGCTCAGACAGTTCGGCCGACAGCTTGCGATAGGTCTCGCGGTCGTCGCCCTGAAGGAGTGCGCCTCCGCGAGCGAAGCCGTCGTAGGTCTGCTTTAGCAGCATGCTATCTTCGGGAGAGAGATTGTAGAGGTCGCGATGGTCGTAGACGTATTTGATCTTTTCCCACAGGCGCTCGTTGAGCGATACGGATGTGGAGAAGTCGGAAAGCACGGGGGTGACGCGCATCGAGATTTCCATCATCTCGTCGTCGGTCAGAGCAGAGAGGAGTGGAAAGAAGATATTGAGTACGCGATTGAGCTTGCGGTCGGCTTTCTCAAGAGCCAC
The DNA here is from genome assembly GCA_947177605.1 of uncultured Porphyromonadaceae bacterium. Taxonomy (GTDB): domain Bacteria; phylum Bacteroidota; class Bacteroidia; order Bacteroidales; family Muribaculaceae; genus Paramuribaculum. The sequence goes on along the minus strand of CAMWUX010000109.1, from coordinate 3,950 downwards.
GATGGTATTGTCGAAGTCGGGAGTGGCGCGGTTGTTGCATATCGCTTCGATCTCCTGCCGGGCCTCAGCGATACAGGAATCGATGGCCGGCTCGAAGTCGGAGGCCTTGATGAGCTGGAATGGTGGAGTGGCGTGGGGAGTGTCGAACGATTGGAGCAACGGATTGGTTGCCGAAGCAGAAGAGGCTGTCATTGATAAGATAAATGAAATGATTGTGACGGTAAACTTGTACATATGCTATTGGTTTGAGCCGTAAAGTTAGTGAAAAACTCGCTCACAGCGACGATAAATTGGGAATAAATGAGTAAATTTGTGGTCTCAAAACGTGAACTATTAAATCGTCGAACCGCTCAACACTAATATCCGCGATATGATAAACCGAATATTGATAAGGATAAAGGTAGTGCAGCTTCTCTACAGCTACCTGCTTACGAATGGTGAATTCAAGTTGCGCACACCACAGCCCGACGCTTCGTCGGCGAAGCTGTTTGTGAACCGCGCTTACAGGTATATGCTGTTTACGATCATGCGCCTTTCGGGCGGTTACGGGCTGCCCCAACTCAGAGTGCCCGGCGAAGTGGCTTCCAACAAGTTTCTGAAAGATAATAAGGTGAGCCGCATAATGGGCGCCGACAATGATCTGCGTGGAGCCGTGGCGCGCGATGAGGAATATCCGCATATAATCACTGATTCCACTATAATCGATATCTACCAGGAGGTGATACGCTCGGCGGCATATCGCAGCTATACGCACACGCGCAACCGGGATATCGAATCTGACGTAAAGTTCTGGACTGCGATACTCTCAACAGTAATCGTACGTAATCCGGTCTTTAAGGCGGCACTTCGTAAGCTCGACGGCTATTCATTGCGCGGCGAGGAGGAAGCTCTTGATCTTGCGTTGACATCGCTGAGTGAGTTGGCTATGACCAGTATGTCGGTGATCAACTCGCGCCGTCAGCTCGCCGATTCGCTCGACAAGGCTTATCAGCTCTATCACGCTCTGCTTCTGCTGCCGGTAGCTTTGACGCGACTCGAAGAATTGCGGCTCGACAATGCCCGCAACAAGTATCTGGCTACGAGCGTGGATCTAAATCCCAATACCCGATTCGTAGACAATAAGTTCGTAGCTATATTGGCCCAGAGCGAGGAACTTGCCGATTATTTCAAGGAGCATCCTTTCAGCTGGGACGATGATACGCAGTTGCTATCGAAACTTCTCGACTCGATCAAGCAGTCGGAGGAATATGCCGAATATATGGAACGCAAGGAATCTGATCTGAAGGAGGACTGCGAATTTTGGCGCACTATTTTCCGCAAGATCATTCTGCCCGGCGACGAATTGGCTGAAGTGCTCGAGACAAAGTCGGTGTATTGGAATGACGATATCGACATCATCGGTACGTTCGTGACCAAGACTATACGCCGTATTGCCGACAAGCAGGAGGGTGAGCCGCTGCTTCTGCCGCAGTATAAGGATGATGAAGATGCTGCTTTCGGCGATGAACTGTTTATGCTCTGCGTGGACAATTATGATCAGTACCGCTCTTATATAGATCGCTTCCTGGATCAGCGCTCGTGGGAGTCTGACCGACTGGCTCTGATGGATGTGGTGATCATGGTGACCACACTGGCAGAGATTCTCAATTTCCCAGCTATACCGCTGCCTGTAAGTATCAACGAGTATATCGAGATAGCCCACTACTACAGTACTCCTCGAAGCGGCCAGTTTATCAATGGCTTGCTCTATGTGATCATCGAGCATCTTAAAAAGGAGGGTTTGCTCAATAAATAATTTGGCGGTACGGAATTTATACCCTATATTTGAAAAAATTATAAATCTATAATAACGAAAAATTGCTATGTTGAATTTCATTCTCCTTGAAGCCGAAGCTCAGCAGGGTGCGAACGGGCTGATGAATATCGGTCTTATCGTAGTGCTGGTGCTCGTGTTCTATTTCTTCATGATTCGTCCGCAGTCGAAGCGCCAGAAAGAGATCCGCAAGTTCCGCGAAGGTGTGCAGAAGGGCGACTCCGTAGTTACCGCCGGCGGCATTTACGGTCGCGTTAAGGCTGTCAACGACACCACTTTCCTTCTTGAAGTAGCCAACGGCGTCACTATCAAGATTGACAAAAATTCTGTATATCCCTCTGCCGAGCAGGCTCAGACCGATGCCGAGGCTCAGCAGGATCAGAAGTAACAACAGATACAACACAAGTACAAGAACTTTTTTATGGCTGATGCGGCGCCCGATTGCAGGGAGCCGCATAGCCGTTTAGATATATGAGTACCCACGGACGCCATATTGTAAGCAATCTCGCTCAGTCGATCAACCGGAAGATGCACACGCGTCGCGGCCGCAATCTGCTGTCGTATCTGCTATGTTTCCTGGTGGCGTTCGCATTCTGGCTCTTTGTCGCGATGGACGACGTGACCGAGCGATGCTACGAACTTAAGGTTGAGCTCGACAATGTGCCCGACTCGGTAGTGGTGTTGGAGAATGTCCCGTCGTCGATCAATGTGGTGATGAAAGGTCGCGGTACACAGTTCCTGAAATATTATTTCTCGAAAGTGCCGGAGATGCGCCTTGATTTCCGCCAGTATTCATCTCCGTCGCGCAACCTGATCAATGTATCGCGCACGAAGCTCGACAGCCGTATACGCGAGATATTCGGGCAGAATGTGAATATCATCGTGGTATCGCCTGATTCGATCAATCTGCATTACACTACCGGTAAAGGCATCCGCGTGCCGCTCCGAGTACTGGCTAATGTCAGCACAAGTCCCGAGTGTATTCAGTCCGGACCGGCAGTAGCCGATATGGATTCCGTGACCATTTTTATGGCTCATGATGCTCCGCGTATGAAACCGAAATATGTAGAGACGGAGACTCTTACGCTCGATGATGTGTCGGATACTACTGTTGTGGAAGTGGCCATACAGCAGTTGCCGAATATGCGTATCGTTCCCGATAAGGTGCGTGTGACGGTGCCGGTGGAAATGCTTGTTGCCCGCACTGCCACGATTCCTGTGTCTGTGACCAATGTGTCGGAAGGGGAGCGGGTGCTTACCTATCCGGCCGCAGTGTCGGTGCAGTATCTCGTGCCGATGCGTATGAGCACTACGCCTTTCCGGGCTAAGGCTCTCGTGGATTTCAAAAAGATACGTAGTGGAGCCGCAAGGGCTCACGTGAGCCTCTCGGATATTCCCGAAGGGCTTAAAGTGGTGAGCCTTAGTCCTGACAGTGTGGAATATGTAATAGAACACTGATGGCTGCGGATCGTCTGATAGCAGTGTGTGGCGGTATCGGTAGCGGTAAGTCAGTAGTATGCCGGATATTGCGCTGTATGGGATATCCCGTGTATGATTGTGATACGCGTGCCAAGCAACTAATGGATACTTCGGATGGAATCCGACGTACAATTGCTGAAGAAATTTGTGCCGAAGCTATAGACTGCCACGGTCGGATTGATCGGTCTGCTTTGGCGGCCGCTGTGTTCGGCGATGCGGCCAAGCTTGAGATACTGAATCGCGCCGTACACGGCTGTGTACTGACAGATCTCGATTGCTGGCAGCGTGAGCAGCAGGGTGTGGCGTTTGTTGAGACGGCCATACTTTATCAGAGCGGTCTGCATCGTTTGGTAGATGAGGTCTGGGAAGTGGTGGCGCCGGAAGCGATCAGAGTGCGTCGTGTGAAGCAACGCAACGGATTGTCGGAAGCGCAAGTCTTGGAGCGCATCGAGGCTCAACGATATCAACCTGAAGCGGAGGATGTGCACACGTGTGTCCGGGAGATTGTCAACGATGGCTCCTGGGCTTTGCTTCCTCAGATAGAGGGGCTATTACGGAAATTATAAGTCGGTGAGCTCAAAGGTGTCGGCGTCGCGCCACGGGGCGAATTTTTCGCGGTCGCGAGTGAGACGTTCGCCGTCGAGGCGTGCTATAATAG
>CAMWUX010000108.1 GCA_947177605.1 uncultured Porphyromonadaceae bacterium | reverse complement strand
GCAGGCGCTACAGGCGGAAGATTTGAAAATCTTCCCTACAAGCCTCCGATCCCGGCTGACGCAATGCGTCGCTTGATTTTGAGGGTGGTGGAGGCAGGCGCCTGCGTCGCTGTAGCCTCCTCTACGCGCTCGGGTTGGTGGTGCAAAGTTAAGGGTGGTTTGGGGTGGGGGAACACATATTTTTCAAAAAAATTTCGTCGGGATGGAGAATGTGTGTATCTGCATGGTTGATTGGTTTATGGTGTATTTGCGAATATCTGAAATGAATCAATTATGTAGTTGATTTTTTGAGGGGAGATTTGACTTTTCGGGGGTTGGGTAGTCATATATGTAAAGCGACGTCGCAGTCCCGATCTCCGTTTCCATGATTTATTAATCTTCTAAAATCCGATGATTATGACTACGAAAAGATTCTTCACAGTGATGGCCTCGATACTTCTTCTGTCGGCAACGGTAAGTGCTGCTCAACGTCCCCGTCCCGCTGCTGCGGCTCCCCAACAGCACGGCGTAATGGCTCCTCACAAGGATTACTGCCGCCCTGCCGCCCAGCCCCGCAACGATATGTCGCGCCGCGTAGCCATAGCTCTCGACTATCTTGCCCGCCACGCTACGATAGATGCCCGGCAGTATGCGCGCCTCACGGGGCTTGGAATCCGCCAGGCTGAATCGGAACTCCGCTCGATGGCGCGCGACGCCCGCATCCCTATTGTGACCGCCTGTCGGCAACACGGCCTCTATTGCCTCGCTTTCAGATAATACACTGCTACGTAATAAAACAGGATGCACCGGGTTCGGTACATCCTGCTTTTATGTTGTAAGTCGATGTTGCCTTTCCCTAATTTTCATTTATCTTTGCAACTTAATATGTAAATTTAATGGAACAGATTGAAATTCATACGCTCGAAGATTTATGAGATACGCGGCCAAAGAGTAATGCTTGATAGTGATTTGGCGGAACTGTATGGTGTTGAAACAAAGGTGCTCAAACGTGCTGTAAAGCGTAATATGGCGCGCTTTGATGGTGATGATTTTATGTTTGAATTGACTTACGATGAGTTTTTGAGGTGTAAAAATGGCACCTCAAATGGACGCGGAGGTACAAGATACTTGCCATTTGCGTTTACGGAATTGGGCGTAGCAATGCTTTCCAGTGTTCTTCGGAGTGAAACCGCTATTGAGATAAACAGAGGCATTATGCGAGCATTTGTTGCAGTAAGGCTGAATTGAGGGTTTCAGATATTAACGGAAAGAATGATAGACCTAAAATAGGTTTTAAGGTATAAAATAATTATTAAATTCCTCGCATTTTAACGAGCTGCTAATGTGGAGGTAAAGGCTATAACAATGGGATGCATCGGACTTGAAGCCGGTGCATCCTTGTATTTTGTATGGGGAATGCTTATTTGAGGCGGGCGAGGGCTGCGGCGATGCGGGCGAAGGCTTCGGTGAGGCGATCGTCGGATGTGGCGTAGCTCAGGCGGAGGTAGCCGGGGAGGCCGAAGGCGTCGCCTGATACGGTGGCTACATGGCCGTCGGTGAGGAGGTACATGGCGAGGTCGTTGGCGTCGGCGATGGTCTGTCCGTCGGGGGTGTGCAGGCCGAAGTAGGCTGATACTTCGGGGAAGAGGTAGAAGGCGCCCTGGGGCTCGCGGACTTTGAGACCGGGTATCTCACAGGCGAGGTGATAGACGAGGTTGCGACGGCGCTCGAAGGCTACACGCATCTCTTCGACACACTCCTGCGGGCCAGTGTAGGCTGCCTCGGCAGCTTTCTGGGCGATGGATGAGGTGCCGGATGTGTATTGTCCCTGGAGTTTGGTAACGGCTTTGGCTACCGAGAGGGGGCCGGCCATGAAGCCGATGCGCCATCCGGTCATGGCGTAGGCTTTGGATACGCCGTTGATTACTACCACGCGGTCGGCGACGGCGGGGAAGGTGGCGAGTGAGGTGTAGGTGCCGGTATAGTTGATGTGGCGGTAGATTTCGTCGGAGAGGATGAGGATGTCGGGGTAGTCGGCAAGGACATCGACGAGGCTCTGCAGCTCGGCGCGGGTGTAGATGCTTCCGGAGGGGTTGGAGGGTGAGCAGAGCATGATCATGCGTGTACGGGGTGTAATGGCGCTGCGGAGCTGCTCGGGCGTGATCTTGAAGTCTTGCTCAATGGCGGCGGGTACGGTGACGGGTACGCCTTCGGCGAGTTTGACCATCTCCATGTAGCTGACCCATGCGGGGGTGGGGATGATTACTTCGTCGCCGGGGTTGACGGTGGCGAGAATCACGTTGCACAAAGCCTGCTTGGCACCGGTGGATACTACGATCTGCGCGGGATCGAGCGAGAGGGAGTCGAGCCGGTTGAAGTAGTCGGCGATGGCTCGGCGGAGGCTCATGTAGCCGGGTACGGGGGTGTAGAATGTATAGTTGTCGTCGATGGCCTGCTTTGCGGCTTCCTTGATGTGGTGGGGTGTGTTGAAGTCGGGCTCGCCGACGGAGAGGTTGATTACGTCGACTCCTGCTTCGCGGAGCTCGGCGCTGCGGGCCGACATGGCGAGTGTGGCCGATGCGGCCATCTGCTGTATGCGCTGAGAGATCTGTGTCATGAGGGGTATATCGGTCTGTTAGGATGATTTGCCTGTGAGTATGGATTTGATGTCGTTGAGTTTGGTGAGGGCGGCTACGGGGGTGAGGTTGTCGATGTCGACGCGCAGCAGTTCGTCGCGTATCTGGGAGAGTACGGGGTCGTCGAGCTGGAAGAAGGAGAGCTGGACTGCGGAGCCTGAGCCGGCCGATGGTGCGGGTGCTGCCGGAGTGGAACCCTGACCTGCGGCATGGTCGGCGCGGTAGTGGCTCTCGAGGTTGGCAAGTACCTGATTGGCCCGGCGAACGATGGCGGGGGGCATGCCTGCGAGTTTGGCGACGTGGATACCGAAACTGTGTTCGGAGCCGCCTTTGGCGAGTTTGCGCAGAAAGACTACTTTGCCGGCGGCTTCGCGCACGGATACGTTGTAGTTGACCACGCGCTCGAAGTCGGCTTCCATGTCGTTGAGCTCGTGGTAGTGTGTGGCGAAGAGTGTCTTGGCTGCGGCTGTGGGGTGATTGTGGATGTATTCGACGATAGACCAGGCGATGGATATGCCGTCGTAGGTGGATGTGCCTCGGCCGAGTTCGTCGAAGAGTACGAGTGAACGCGGGCTGAGGTTGTTGAGTATGGCAGCGGCTTCGCTCATCTCGACCATGAAGGTGGATTCGCCCTGCGAGATGTTGTCGCTGGCTCCGACACGGGTGAAGATCTTGTCGACGAGGCCGATGCGGGCGCTCTGTGCGGGCACGAAACTGCCCATCTGAGCCATGAGCACGGTGAGTGCGCACTGGCGGAGCAGGGCGGACTTACCGGACATGTTGGGGCCGGTGATCATCATGATCTGTGTGCCGGTGTTGGAGAGGCTGACGGAGTTGGTGATGTAGGGTTCGCCGGCCGGTAGCTGACATTCGATTACGGGATGGCGGCCTTCGACGATGTCGATATCGAAGGAGTCGTCGACGGAGGGACGGTTGTAGCGGTTGCGCAGGGCTACTTCGGCGAGTGCGAGCAGGCAGTCGAGCGATGCGAGCTGCTGAGCGGCTGCCTGCAGTCGTGCCGAGAAGGTGACGACATACTCTACGAGGACGTCGTAGATGCGCTTTTCGATGATGCCGATGCGGGCTTCGGCGCCGAGGATCTTTTCTTCGTATTCCTTGAGTTCGGGTGTGATATATCGCTCGGCATTGACGAGGGTCTGCTTGCGGATCCACTGCGGAGGTACTTTGTCGCGGTGGGTGTTGGTGACTTCGAGGTAGTAGCCGAATACGCTATTGAAGCCTACCTTAAGGCTCGGTATGCCGGTGGCTTCGCTCTCACGCTGCTGCAGGCCGACGAGGTAGTCTTTGCCGTGGTAGGCGATCTGCCGGATTTCGTCGAGCTCGGCGTCGACTCCGGGACGGATCACTTCGCCACGGCTGAGGGCGATGGGGGCGTTGTCGACGATCTCGGCGGCGATGCGTCGGAGCAGGTCGGAGCAGGGATCGATGTGGCGCGCCATGTCCTCAAGAGCCGGCTCGCCGGAGGTGGCGAGCAATTCGCGGAGGGGCGCTATGGCCTGAAGGGCTTCGCGCAGGTGTACGAGTTCGCGTGGATTGATACGGGCTGCGGCGGCCTTGCCTACGAGTCGCTCAAGGTCGCCTACGGAACGCAGGGCGTCGGCCACGGAGGTGCGGACGTCGGGGTGCTTGAAGAAGTATTCGACGATGTCGTGGCGCGCGGTGATGGCTTTGATGTCCTTGAGCGGAAAGAGTAACCACCGGCGCATGAGTCGGCTGCCCATAGGGGTGAGTGTGCAGTCGAGTATGTCGAGGAGCGAACGGCCGTCGGCTGCGAGTGGTCGGACGAGTTCGAGGTTGCTGACGGTGAAGGGGTCCATGTGCACGTATGTCTGCTCGCGCAACGGGAGCAGGCGCGTGATATGGTCGACGTTGGTATGGTTGGTGATGTCGAGATACTGGAGGCACGCTCCGGCGGCGATGATACCCAGAGTCATGCCTTCGACGCCGAAGCCTTTGAGTGTCTCGGTGCCGAAATGCTTGTGGAGACGCTCGCGGGCGGTGGGCTCGGTGAATACCCAATCGTCGAGCTCAAAGATGAATCGTCCGGCGGCGGGGCCTTCGAGCATCATGGCTTTGTTGCCTCGCTCTACGAGGACTTCTTTAGGTCCGAATTTGCCGATGAGTTTGGCAATGTAGGCTGAATCGCCCTGGGCGCAGAGGAATTCGCCGGTGGAGATGTCGAGCAATGCCATGCCCCAGGCTTTTTTGGAGGGGGTGATGGCGCAGAGGAAGTTGTTGCGGCGTCCGTCGAGGATGTTGTCGCCGATGGTCACACCGGGTGTGACGAGCTCGGTGATGCCGCGCTTGACGAGTTTTTTGGTGGTCTTGGGATCTTCGAGTTGCTCGCAGATGGCTACGCGTTTGCCGGCACGGACGAGCTTGGGAAGATATGTGTCGAGGGCGTGGTGGGGGAAGCCTGCAAGCTCGACGGACTGTGCAG
>CAMWUX010000107.1 GCA_947177605.1 uncultured Porphyromonadaceae bacterium | reverse complement strand
CAATGAGCAGCCCTTATTGATAACTTTCCGACCTAGTTTTGATGCGGTTGCCCTGGATGAAATGGCGGAACATTATGCGGTGGATGAGTGTTTATATAGTACAAAGCGGAGCCGCAAGGGGCTTCCGGAAAAATGTCTAACTTCAAAACACTATTATACTATGAAAGAATTTGACGATTTCATCAAAGAATCCAAACCTACATTAGTTGACTTCTACGCTACATGGTGCGGTCCCTGCAAGATGCAGTCGCCCGTGATCGATGAAGTGAAAAAGACTGTCGGCGACAAAGCCAACGTGCTCAAGGTCGACGTAGACAAGGCTCAAGAACTTTCGGTACGCTATCAGGTACGCTCGGTACCTACGCTGATCGTATTCAAGGACGGTATGGCCGTGTGGCGCGCATCGGGTATGCATACAAAGGAACAGCTCATAGCCAAGCTCGAAGAGTTTATCAACGACAATAAGAGCGACATCTGATCCTGACTACTCATCTCCTCCCTTCTCTAAAAAACACACACAAATTCTCTTTCCCTACTATGGACTACACACAAATCATCAATTCTCCCGGTACTACACTCGTCGAAGTTTACGCATCATGGTGCCCTCACTGCCGCAAGATGGCACCGATCGTAGAGAATCTTAAGGAGATCTACGCAGGTCAAGTCAACATCGTGCAATACGATGGCGACGCCCATCCTCAGATTGATGAATACTTCGGCGTATCGTCATACCCCACATGGATTCTCTATAAGGATGGCCGCGAGGTGTATCGCGATACGGGCGAGATGGAGCCGAGCGAACTTGAGGATCTGCTCGACCGCAACATCTGAGCTATCAAATTTCTCATCTATATATATTGTGCGACAATGCCGCCTTCGGAGATCTGTCCGGAAGCGGCATTGACGTATATTGAGATATCAGAGCCGGTCGCTACATAAATGCAAGCACAAGACCCTGAGCTGCGACTACGCGCAGGAACATGGAAAGCGGATAGACTGTGGAGTAGGCCACGGCGGGCACGTCGGAAGCCGTTGAGCTACCGGCGTAAGCGAGTGCCGGGGGATCGGTATAGCCGCCCGACATCAGACCCATAATCGAGAGGAAATTGACCTTGTAGAAGCCACGTGCCACGCAACCCACGATCACCAGTGGCACGAAGGTGATGATGAAGCCCCAGATGACCCACCACATACCGGTATTGCTGAACACGATGCTGGCGAAGTCCTTGCCCGAGGCAATACCCACCGAAGCGAGGAAGAGGCAGATGCCGAGTTCGCGCATGAGCAACGAGGCCGATGAGGAGGTATAGGTGACGAGCTTGAATTTATAGCCGAAGCGGCTCAGCAGGATAGCTACCACGAGGGGGCCTCCGGCCAGACCGAGCTTCATACCCCAGCCGAGATTGATCGACCCGAGTATGATGCCGAACATGATGCCTACGAAAATCGTGATCATATTAGGCTCGTTGAGGCGCTTCATCGAGTTGCCGAGGCGGTTGGCCAGACGGTCGATATCGTTGAGATCGCCCACCACGGTGATGCGGTCGCCGAGCTGCAGGCGCAAGTCGGGCGAAGCGAGCAGGTCGATACCGGCACGGTTGACACGGGTAGCATTGAGCGAGTAGCCGGCATGGAGACGGAGAGAACCGAGGGTCACACCATTGTACTTACTCTTGGTGATGACGATACGACGCGATACTACCTGACTCGGGGTCACTTCTTCCCAGTTGACCTCCGTACGCGGACCCACGAAGGATTCAAAGCGGTGTGTGTCGGGCTGCGAGATGATACAGAAGAGCTTGTCGCCGACGCGCACCTGAGTTTTGGATGTAGGGATGATGATATTGCCGCTCGAATCCATCAGACGCGAGATCACGAAGTCGCACTGGATTATATCGTGGAGTTCGAAGAGCGATTTGCCGTTGATGAGCTGGTTGGTCACCTCGATCGAGAGCATATTGGGCTTGGTACGGGCATTGTCGTTTTCGGCCTCGATAGCCTTCACTTCCTTATCTACTTTAATACTGAAGAGCCCCTTGATGACGAACATAGCGCCGATGATACCGCACACACCCAGGGGGTAAGCGGCGGCGTAGCCCATCGACATAGTGTTGATCGCTTCCGGATCGCCGGCCGTCTGCTGCGCGGCAGCCAGACCGGGAGTATTGGTCACGGCACCCGACATCACACCCACCAGAGCATTCATCGAAGTATTGCCGTCGAGATAATAGATCACGAGCACTATTATCACGTTGAGGCCGATACCGAGCATTGCCAGACCATTGAGCGTCATACCGCCCTTCTTAAAGGATGAGAAGAAGCCGGGTCCTACCTGAATACCGATTGAGAAAATAAAGAGTATAAGGCCAAACTCACGGATGAATTTCAGCACCTCGGGATTCACTTCATAGCCGAAATGCCCCATAAGGATACCCATGAATAAGACGAACGTAACACCGAGCGACACGCCGCCCACTTTGATTTTCCCGAGAAACACACCCGCCGCTATCACGAAGGAATAAAGCACGAGAGTGTTGGCTAACGCCATGTTGTGCGGCCCGAGAAGGTCCAAAAGCCAGTTTAAATCCATAAAAATATGATAATTGATTGATTGACAGATCGATATATCTATACGTGCATTTTCATGGTGCAAAGGTACGCTTTTTTGGGCTTATTTGCTCTCAAAAACGCCCCCTTTTTTACGCATATTTCCCCGATTGGCATTACCTTTGCAGAGATGAAGTCGATAATCAGGATTGCCGGATTTGTGGCGGCCGCTCTGCTGTGGGCGTGCAGTCCTACGCGTCATGTGCCGCAGGGAAGCTATCTGCTCGACAAGGTCGACATCTCAGTGGATATGCAACCGGGCGATACTACGCTGATAGAGCGCTCGGAGCTATTCAATTATCTCCGCCAGCAGCCCAACCATAAGGTACTCGGCTTCGCCAAGATGCAGCTGGGTATATATAATATGTCGGGCAGCGACTCTACCCGCTGGTACAACCGCTGGCTGCGTCGCCTCGGACAGGCGCCCGTGATCTACAGTCCCGAACAGACCGATGCTTCGGCCAAGCAGTTGCGGCAGGCGATGGTCAATAAAGGCTATCTATCGGCGCAGGTCGAGGTAGACAGTACCGTCAATGCCGACGGCAACCGCATCGAGCTCCGCTACCATGTGGATCCGGGTCGTGCACACCGCATCAACTCCCTACAATACGAGATCTCCGATACAGCCATTGCCGGTATTCTTGCTGACAACCACCTCTCCGGACTGCATATCGGCGACAACCTCGACCGCTCGGCTCTCGATGCAGAGCGCACACGCATCACCTCCCTCCTGCGCGACAAGGGATATTTTGCGTTTTCCAAGGAGTATGTCACTTTCATTGCCGACACCGCAGAGGAGTCGCTCGACGTGGATCTCACGATGGTAGTGCGTCCCGAACCGACATCGGCCGTGGGGGCGAAGCTCAATTATACCCCCGATCGCACTTATACAATCAACCGTGTGATATTTGTCACCGGACTTCCGCTCGGCGCCAATCCGGCCGACGGCATACCTGCCGGAGCGGACACGGTAAGATACAAGGACATTACCGTGGTGTATGCTGATGACGATCCATACCTCCGTCCGTCGGTGCTCCGCGAGAAGTGCTTCATCCAACCGGACCGGCCTTATAGCTCCACTATGGTGGATCGCACCTACGAAGCGCTCGCACAACTCGGAATCATACGCACTATCTCGATTGACTTCGTGCCCTGCGGGGTAGTGGACGGACGTGAGATGCTCGACGCCTACATAGTGCTCGGCCGCAACAAGAAGCAGGGCATCACGGCCGAACTCGAAGGCACCAACTCCGAGGGTGATTTCGGATTCGGCGTAGGACTGGCCTACCAGCACCGCAACCTCGCACGCCGGAGCAACCTGCTCACCACCAAACTGCGCATCAACTACGAGAGCCTCTCAGGTAACTTCACCGATCTTATCAACGACCGCTACACCGAGTATGCCGCCGAAGCATCGATTACCTTCCCGAAATTTCTCATGCCTCTGACACGCCGCGACTTCCGCCGCCGGAGCAAGGCTTCGACCGAGTTAGCCCTGTCGTTCAACTATCAGGAGCGTCCGGAATATACGCGCGTCATAGCCGGTGCTGCATGGAAATACCGCTGGAGCAATCGCGACAATACCATACGCCGCACATGGGATCTTGTGGATATCAACTATGTGTACCTGCCGGAATCGACCATCGACTTCATCAATCAGATAGCCCCCGACAATCCACTCCTGCGATACAGCTACGAAGACCACTTCATAATGCGTATGGGCTACACCTATTACCGCACCAACCGCCGCATCGCAGCCGCCAACATCGGGCGCTACCGGCTGCAGCCGTCGGTCTACACCCTGCGTGTGGCAGCCGAGACTGCCGGCAATCTGCTCTACGCCATATCCTCGCTATCGGGTCAGAAACGCCACGGCGGCGTGTACGAACTTTTCGGCATACAGTATTCGCAATATGCAAAGGCCGAGATTGACTATGCGCACACTATAAATCTCACCCAGCGTCAGGCACTGGCTTTCCACACCGGATTCGGCATCGGAGTGCCCTATGGCAACTCGCGTGTGCTTCCCTTCGAGAAACGATTCTACGCCGGCGGCGCCAACGGCGTGCGCGGCTGGGGAGTGCGTACCCTCGGTCCGGGTTCGTTCGACTCAAAAAACTCAGTGACCGACTTCATCAATCAGTGTGGAGACATAAGCCTCAACCTCTCGGCCGAATACCGCGCCAAACTCTTCTGGGTGATCGAAGGAGCGCTATTCGTAGATGCCGGCAATGTCTGGACTATTCACAATTATGAAAATCAGCCCGGAGGTATGTTTAAGTTCAATAAATTCTGGCGACAGATAGCCATGGCCTATGGTGTCGGTATCCGTCTCGACTTCTCATACTTCCTGCTCCGCTTCGATCTCGGTGTGAAGGCCTACAATCCGGCCGACGGTCAGGAGCGCTGGCCTCTGATCCATCCCCGCTGGAAACGCGACACCGCCTTCCATTTCGCCGTGGGCTATCC
>CAMWUX010000106.1 GCA_947177605.1 uncultured Porphyromonadaceae bacterium | reverse complement strand
TCCAGTATGCCTTCAACGCCGAGACCAACGACTACCGCATCATCGAGATCAACGCCCGTCTGAGCCGTTCGTCGGCTCTCGCATCCAAGGCATCGGGCTATCCGCTGGCTTTCGTGGCCGCGAAGCTCGCCCTGGGCTACACTCTCGACCAGATAGGCGAGATGGGCACCCCCAACTCCGCCTACGTAGCTCCCTCGGTCGACTATATGATCGTGAAGATCCCACGCTGGGACCTCACAAAATTTGCCGGCGTGGACCGCGGTATCGGCTCGTCGATGAAGTCAGTAGGCGAAATCATGTCGATCGGCAAATCGTTTGAGGAAATCATCCAGAAAGGTCTCCGCATGATCGGTCAGGGTATGCACGGCTTCGTGGGCAACAACGATATCCACTTCGACGACCTCGACGACGCTCTCGCCAACCCCACCGACCTGCGTATCTTCGCCATTGCCCAGGCTCTGAAAGAGGGCTACACCGTAGAGCGCATCGAAGAACTCACCAAGATCGATCCCTGGTTCCTGTCGCGTCTGGCCAACATCGTAGATTTCTCCAAGAAACTCTCCGCCGGCTTCAATAAAGTCGAGGACATCGACGAAGCCACTATGCGCGAGGCGAAGCGTCTCGGATTCTCCGACTTCCAGATCGCACGCCTCGTAGAGGAGCCTGAGTCCAATATGGAAGCCGAGGTCAATAAGGTGCGCGCTCACCGCAAGAAACTCGGCGTGGTGCCCCACATCGGCCGCATAAACACTGTGGCATCCGAATATCCCGACCTCACCAACTATCTCTACGTATCATACGGCCTCGATGCCAACGCCATATCCTACGATATGCCGGCTCACAACAATATAGTGGTGCTCGGCTCGGGAGCGTACCGCATCGGCTCCAGCGTGGAATTCGACTGGTGCTCAGTCAATGCCGCCCAGACCTGCCGTCGCCTCGGATACAAGTCGATCATGATCAACTACAATCCCGAGACGGTGTCGACCGACTATGATATGTGCGACCGACTCTACTTCGACGAACTCTCCTACGAGCGTGTGATGGACGTGCTCGACCTTGAAGTGCCCCGCGGTGTGATCGTGAGCGTAGGCGGTCAGATTCCCAACAATCTGGCTATGAAACTCTATCGCAGTCAGGTGCCCGTGCTCGGCACATCGCCGGTGTCGATCGACCGCGCCGAAAACCGTCATAAGTTCTCCGCGATGCTCGATTCGCTCGGCATCGACCAGCCCCGCTGGAAAGAAGTCACCACCGAAGAAGCCATCCATCAGTTTGTCAACGAAGTGGGCTTCCCTGTGCTCATCCGTCCGAGCTACGTGCTCTCCGGCGCCGCCATGAACGTATGCTACGACTACGATCAGCTCCACAACTTCCTCGGTCAGGCTGCCAAAGTATCGAAGGAATACCCCGTGGTTGTGACCGAATTCATGCAGAACACCAAGGAGATCGAATTTGACGCCGTGGCCCGCAACGGCAAGATCGTAGAATACGCCATCTCCGAGCACGTCGAGTTTGCCGGCGTACACTCAGGCGACGCTACCCTCGTGTTCCCCGCTCAGAAAATCTATATGGCCACCGCGCGCCGCATCAAGCGCATCAGCGCACGCATAGCCAAAGAACTCAATATCTCGGGTCCCTTCAATATCCAGTTCCTCGCCCGCGACAACGACGTGAAGGTGATCGAATGTAACCTCCGCGCATCCCGCTCCTTCCCATTCGTGAGCAAGGTGCTGAAGAAAAACTTCATCGACACCGCCACACGCATCATGCTCGGCGAACCGGTAGAACCCGTCGACACCTCCACATTCGATATCGACTATGTAGGCGTGAAGGCATCGCAGTTCAGCTTCGGACGTCTCCACAAGGCCGACCCCGTGCTGGGTGTCGACATGTCGTCGACCGGCGAGGTAGGCTGTCTCGGCGCCGACTTCGAAGAAGCTCTGCTCAACGCCATGCTTTCCGTCGGCCATCACGTACCGCAGAAGGGTGTGCTCGTAAGCTCCGGCGACATCCGTGGCAAAGTGGATATGCTCGAAGCCTGTCGCCAGCTCCACCGCCACGGCTACAAGATCTACGCCACCGAGGGCACGGCCCGCTTCCTCAACGACAACGATATCGAGGCAGAAGCCGTATGCTGGCCCGATGAAGAGGGTCGCAGTGTACTTGATGTGATCTCTTCCCACGAAGTAGATCTCGTGATCAACATTCCTAAGAATCACACCAAGCGCGAACTTACCAACGGCTACCGCATCCGCCGATGGACAATCGACCACAATATCCCTCTGATCACCAACGCCCGTCTCGCCGGCACCTACGTCAAGGCCTTCCTGTCGAAGCCCCTCGACCGCATCGCCATCCGTCCCTGGCAGGAATATTAATCCCGATA
Organism: uncultured Porphyromonadaceae bacterium; assembly: GCA_947177605.1. Lineage (GTDB taxonomy): Bacteria > Bacteroidota > Bacteroidia > Bacteroidales > Muribaculaceae > Paramuribaculum. Next base: position 2,699 of record CAMWUX010000106.1, on the reverse strand, counting down.
TACATTAATAAATATATCCGCATAAGGACTGCTCCGCGCGCCGGGGCAGTCCTTATTGTATTTAATCGGTTTATTTTATTATCTTTGCGCCAAAGATAATAACCCATCATCCGCTATGCATACCAATCATCAATTCGCGCCGGTGCGCACCATTCTTGTATCGATCATGTTGCTGACCGTGTCAATACTTTCAGCCCGTCAACTCACTCCCGAAGAAGCCTTCATCAAAGCCGCCGTCGCCGATGAAGTGCAATCTGTGATGAGCGTAGGCGTCGCCCCGCTTGATTGGAAAAAGGTCAGTGTGCTCCACACCTGCCGCCTCGGCGACATCAACGCCCTGTATGTGATGAAGGCTTCGGATGCCGACAAGGTGATGATTGTGGCGGCCGACGATGTGGCCCGTCCGCTACTCGGGTGGTTTGATGCCGGCTCGGGCTTCGATGCTGATGAAATCAATCCCACCCTTCAGTGGTGGCTCGATGTATATGCCGGCGAAATCGCCGCGGCTGTAGAGGCCGGTGCAGACGCATACGATACGCACGCCTCCACCGTATCGGCCGACCTCAAGGATGTGGCTCCGATGATCACTACACGCTGGAATCAGGGCGCTCCATACAACAATTTGTGCCCTACCATCGACGGCAGGGCGACCTACACCGGCTGTGTGGCTACAGCTATGGCTCAGATAGTCAACTTTCACCGCTGGCCGGAGAGATGCACGGGTTTCGCGAGATACTATTGGACCAACGGCGCCGACTCGCTCCGCCTGGATATGACTACCATAGCACCCGACTGGGATAACATGACGGATATTTATAACTCTTCTTCTTCTGTAGCTCAGCAGCAGGCTGTAGCTGAGCTGATGAAGGCCTGCGGTTATGTATCGCACATGAACTACGGCACCTCTGCCAGTGGTGCTCTGACGATGAATATGCTTATCGGCCTTATAGACAACTTCGGCTACGCCAAGTCGATAGAATATCTGCCGCGTGATTGCTACGGTCTCGGAGAGTGGCTGGGCATACTGCATAATGAGCTGGTAAACCATCGCCCTGTGTATTACGCAGGACAAGATACGGGTGGGCACGCATTCGTGGTCGACGGCTTCCGTTCGCCCGACTATTTCCATATCAACTGGGGCTGGGGAGGTATGAGCGACGGCTACTTCGTGATCACCGCGCTCGATCCCTCTTCGCAGGGTATCGGCGGCAGCTCATCGGGCTACAACTATGGTCAGGAAGCTGTCATCGGCATCCGCAAAGATTATGCCGGGTCTGTGGCGCCTGTCACCCTGCATCTTACCGGCGACTTCAGCACCGTTGCCGATTCCTATACACGTACAGGTTACGTAAGATTCCTCAACGATAAATCATACATATATAATAGTGGTCAAAGTGATATCGAAAATCTGTCGGCAGGCGTTCGTCTCACGGATAAGAGTGACGGGACGGTCACCACGCTTCTCGAATATGGTGGCGGTTATACCCTTCCCGCCGGCTACGCCATCAGTTCTTTTAATATCTTCGCGTCCAATTTCCCGGAGTCGGGTGAATACCTTGTGGAGCCAATCGTCAAGGTCGGTGACGAAATCATGCCTCTCCGCACGCCAGTGGGAGCCTGCAAATCTCTCACTCTCGACGCTTCCGACACTAATCTCAATTTCACCAAGATAGCCAACACTGCCTACGTCCGTGCCGTAGATCTTCGCTCCCTATCCCGTATCTATCAGGGTAAGACGCTGTCGCTTGAAGCTACAGTGGAAGGCCTAACGGGGGAATATTACAGTACTATAACTCCTAAAATATATCAAGGTCCTCTGGCGATTGCCGAGGGTACGGCCATGCTTGTAGATATTCCTGCCGGCACTTCGCGTCAGGTGAAGTGGACTGTTGATATCTCCGAGCTTCCCGTAGGCCAGTATCAGGTATATATCGCCGACGATGCCAATCATAACATCGGAGGCCCTCTCGGAATAGAGGTAAATGTCGTGCCCGAAGGTACGCCTGACCTCACGCTTGCCGGCATCAATTGCGATGCGGTATCCGGCGACGGCTCCTGGCGCACACCTTGGGTAGTTCCCGCCAATCATATCTCGTTCACTGCCATTGTCAACAATGCCGAGGGGTTGTATGACGACTATCTGTATGCCTTCGTCTTCCCTTCGTCAGGCGGTATGTCGCTTGCCACTCTTGCTGCTGATCGCGTCACCATCGGTCCTGATGAAAACTATCAGTGGATTATTGATTCCGAGGTAAGCACTCTTGAGCCCGGTACCGACTATTTCATTCGCCTGTATTGGCGGAAAAACGGCACTCAGACGGCCTTCGGTGACTATTATTATATCACAGCATCCGAATATGCTTCGATCGGCGACGTAGCCACCGATCCCTTCACGATTGCAGTTGATCCGGCCTCATCCACCGTCGTCATATCCGATCCTTCCGGAGTGGTGACCTCCGCTATCGCCTACTCCACGGCGGGCATCGAATTGGGTGCTGTCAGTCGGCCGACTGCGGCTGATAGCTCGCTGTCGCTCACATTGCCCCGAGGTGTTGCCCTCCTCAATATCCGCCTCGCCTCCGGCGCTACCGTACTCCGCAAGATCTCGATTCCCTAAGTATTATGTATTAATATATGTTAAATATATGTTGTATAACATATTTTTAATTCATTAATTGATAGGGGAGTCGGGTCGGTGA
>CAMWUX010000105.1 GCA_947177605.1 uncultured Porphyromonadaceae bacterium | reverse complement strand
CCATCACGTCGGAACCAATGCCATTGATTCCGCGACTGCTCGCCACCTCCTTCGTTGTGGGCTACGTTCCGGTAGTACCCGGCACGAGGGGTGCTCTGCTCGCCTTAGTGCTCTTCATGCCCCTCTAAATCTGCGCCTCGCCGGCCGTAACATTCTGGACTACATTAGGCGCCACCGTAGCCTACACCATAGCCGGCACATGGGCTTCCACCGTGAGCGAACGCTACTGGGGCAAAGACCCCGTGATAGCGTGTGCCGACGAGACCGTAGGCCAGTGGGTATCGCTCCTTCCGCTCAACGGACTAAGCCCATGGTGGATGATACTCCTCTCGCTCGCTCTATTCCGCCTCTTCGACATATTCAAGCCTCTGGGCATACGGTCGATGGAGCGCCTGCCCGGCGGCTACGGCATGATGGCCGACGACATCCTGTCGGGTATCTACTCCGTAGTAGTGCTCATAGCCATCCGGTTATTGTTTCACGTCTGACCCTTACGCGCCATGAAAAGAATCAAGAATGTAGGTAAGAATATCATCAAGAGCGACAAGCTCGTATATTCCTTCGTACGCGCCGCCGCAGCCTCGCAGACGGCCTCGTGGGTCGATCTCTTCACCGGCTTCGCCCTCTTCGCGTGGGTCGGGCTCGGTACAGCGCTCTCCACCGCCATAGGCGCTCTGCTCGGCGGTGTGATCAACTGTATCATCAATTTCAAATTCACATTTCACGCCCAGGACTGCTCCTGGCGCGCCGTAGCCGTGAAATACACTCTGGTGTGGATCGGCAGCCTGCTCCTCAACACCTACGGTACCGCAGGCCTATACTATCTGCTCGACCACTGGGACTGGCTTGAGACAATAGGCTTCAACCGCGACGGCTACTATGCCGCCGCCCGCCTCTCGACCTCGCTGCTCGTATCGTGGTTCTGGAACTTCGTCCTCCAGCGCTACTTCGTGTATCGCGTGACGCGCTTCGATCCGGCAGCCATCCGTCTGGTCAACTTCATCACTTTCCGCCGCAACAAATCCGACAACGAACAATAATATCATAAGAGATATGAAAATCAAACAGACAGCAACCAACTCGCGCAACCATCTGCAGATGGGCATATACGCTGTGATCAATCCTTTAGTGAAGGGGATGATCAAGCTCCACATCACCCCCAACGTGGTCACCACGATCGGCTTCCTCGGCAATCTGGCCGCGGCCGCCGTGATCGTATGGGCCGCAATGCGTCCGACCGGCGCCCCTGTCGACTTCTCGATGCTCACATGGGCCGGCGCCCTCATCATCGGCTTCTCCCTCTTCGATATGCTCGACGGTCAGGTAGCCCGTCTGGGCAATATGGCGTCGACCTTCGGAGCTATGTACGACTCAGTGCTCGACCGCTATTGCGAACTGCTCACCCTCGGCGCTCTCTCGCTCTATATGCTCTCATGCGACCTGATGCTCGGCGCTCTGCTCACATTCCTCGCCCTCGTTGGCAGTATCATGGTGAGCTATGTGCGCGCACGTGCCGAAGGTCTCGGTATTGAGTGCAAGATCGGCTTTCTGCAGCGTCCGGAGCGAGTGGTGATCACCTCTTTGGCCACTTTGGCCACCGGTATAGCCGGCTCTTGCGGCGCCGGATTCGATGCCAACCTCATTCTGGTGTGGGCCATGGGCTTCATCGCGCTCTTCGCCAATATCACCGCCTTCGCCCGTCTGGCCTACAGCCGCCGCCAGCTTACCCTTAAAGAGAAGAAATAATGCCGGTGGCACGTAAGCACATACTCCCCACACGATCGCAGACACTCTGGTGTATCGCCGCCCTCGCCGTATGGCTTGTCGTGACGGCTCTCTTCATCGGATTCCGCCCGGAGCATCTCGTACTGGCTGTACTCATCGCAGCCCTATTCTTCGCCGGACCGGCTCCGCGCCGGCTTGTGGTGGCGCTGATACCATTCGCGCTATTCGGCGTCTCCTACGACTGGATGAACCTGCTTCCCAACTATATGGTCAACAGCGTCGACATCCGTGGACTCTACGAGACTGAAAAATCGCTCTTCGGCATCACTTCCGGAGGTATCATGCTAACACCCAACGAATGGTGCGCGCTCCACACCTCCACCGTCGCCGATATCCTTGCCGGCATCTTCTACCTCTGCTGGGTGCCACTGCCTATTATCTTCGGCCTCTGGCTATACTTCACCGGTCGCCGCGGCGAGTACCTCCACTTCGCTATGGTGTTTCTGCTCGTCAACCTCATCGGCTTCACCTTCTATTACATCCACCCGGCCGCGCCGCCGTGGTACGTGGCTCAATACGGATTCGACTTTCTGCCCGGCACTCATGGCGAGACTGCGGGTCTGGGCGCCTTCGACTCACTCACCGGCCTGAGCATCTTCGAAGGTATCTACGGACGTAATGCCAATGTATTCGCCGCAATGCCGTCGCTTCACTCAGCCTACACCCTGGTGGCATTCATCTATGCCGTACGCTATCGCGTTGCCGCCCTGTGGCGATGGATACTCGGCATCGTCACCGTAGGTATATGGTGTACGGCCATCTATACGTTCCACCACTATCTGCTCGACGTGCTCGGCGGAATAAGTTGCGCCATCGCCGGCTTCATCGTATTTGAATACGGCCTGATGCGCATCCCCGGATTCAGCCGCTTCGTGAGCCGCTACACATCCTTTATATCACCCGAATATGGAAGAAAATCAAATAAATAATAGTGAGGCGGAAGAGATTCGCCCCGATGTGCTCAACTATGAAGATCTGCGGCAGATGGTACCTCGGCTCGACGGTCATGAAAAGCTCGTGAACCGGTTGCTGCACTTCCTGTCGGTCGACAAAGTCAATGCCGTGCACGCCAAATGCTGCGACACACCCGGACCCGAATTCGTGCGCCGTCTGCTCCTGGAAGAATTTCAGATCAAGTTGCGTATCGACAATGAGCAGGTGCTCGACAATCTGCCCGAAGGCGCCTTCATCACCGTGAGCAATCACCCCTTCGGCGCTCTCGACGGTATCGCCCTGATATATCTCATCTCGTCGCGCCGGCCAAAATACCGCGTGATGGTGAATATGATCCTCAACAAGATCTCGGCCATGCGCCCCAACTTCATCGCTGTCGACGCCTGGGCATCCGACGACCCGAAGAAGCGCCAGGTATCGGTCAACGGCATCCGCCAGACCATGAAGCAGCTCCGCGACGGCGAGCCGATGGGCTTCTTCCCCGCCGGCGCCATGAGCAAGACCGACTGGCGCGGACGCCTCAAGGACCGTCCGTGGCAGCCTACCATTCTCCAGCTCATCTATAAGGCCCGCGTGCCGGTCATACCGATATTCTTCCACGGCACCAACAGCTGGTGGTTCAATATCCTCGGTCACATCTGCTGGCCCGCACGTTCGCTCCGCCTCCCGGCCGAAGTATGGCGCAAGGTCGGTAAGGAGATGCACATATCGATCGGCAACCCCATCAGCGTGGAAGAGCAGCGCATCTACGCCACCCCGGAAGCGCTCGGCGGATACCTGCGCGAAAAGACCTACGAACTCCGCAAACTCTACCACTGATATGAGCCGCAAGAAGTTGTCATCGGATCGCGACTACTTGGACTCCCTCAAGTCGCTCGATACCGAAGAGGGTATCGATCTGGCTTTCTACCGTCCTATCGGCTACTTCTGGGCTCGCATCGCACGCAGGCTTCACATCACCCCCAATGCCATCACCATCTCCTCCATATTCATAGGCATTGCGGCCGGCGTGGCCTTCTATCCCGCCAATCTGTGGATCAACCTCGGAGGCTTCCTGCTACTGGTGCTGGCCAACTCCTTCGACAGCGCCGACGGACAGCTCGCCCGACTCACCCGGCAGTATTCGCGGATAGGCCGCATACTCGACGGCCTTAGCGGCGACTTCTGGTTTGCCGCCATCTACATATCCATCTGCCTGCGCACCAATCACACCGTCGGTTGGTTTTCCCACTACCCATGGGCGATATGGGCGGTAGCCGTAGCCGCCGGCATCTGCCACGCCAAGCAGGCGGCGCTGGCCGACTATTACCGCCAATTTCACCTCTATTTCCTCAAAGGCGCATCCGGTAGCGAACTCGACACCTGCGACGATCTGCGCCTACAGCTCCGCGCACTGCCTTGGAAGGGTAACTTCTGGCGCAAGATCACACTGCTATTCTACTCCAACTATACCGCCAATCAGGAAGTGACCACCCGCTCCATGCAGGCTCTGCGCGCCGAGCTTCACCGCCGATACCCCGACGGTGAGATACCGAAAGATTTCCGCCGGCGCTTCCGCCGCCTGAGCCTGCCGCTGATGAAGTGGACCAACGCCCTCACATTCAACTGGCGCACCATCACCCTGCTCGTATGTCTACTCATAGGCCGCCCGTGGATCTACTTCATTGCGGAACTCACGATATTCAACGCCATGCTCATCTATATGCGTTGCCGCCACGAATCGATATGCCGCAGGCTCACTCATGAACTTCGTGAGAGCTCCATCCGTGGAGTGATATTCGACTACGGAGGCACCCTCGACACCGGAGGCACACACTGGAGCCACGTTATAGCCGACGCATACGCCAAATCCGGTCTGAACGTCGACAGCGATACTTTCCGCCACGCCTACGTGGAAGCGGAGCGCGAGATGGAGCACGAGCCGATAGTAAAGCCCACCGACACCTTCCGCGAAGTGATGCTAAAGAAAATACGCCTCGAACTCAAGCACATCGAAGGAACCGACCCGGCTCTCGCCGAGCCGATAGCCGAGAAGTGCTACAATTACGCCCGGAGCTGCGTGGAGAGCTCACGCCCCGTGCTCAGCGAATTGTCCGGCAGCTGCCGCCTGGCTCTGGTGAGCAACTTCTACGGCAATATACGCTCCGTACTCGCCAACTTCGGTATCGCCCGCTTCTTCGAGGTGGTGATCGACAGCACAGAGGTAGGCGTACGCAAGCCCTCACCCGAGATATTCCGCATAGCACTCGAAGCTATGGAGCTCCGACCCGAGCAAACGATAGTAGTAGGCGACTCCATTAAAAACGACATTCTGCCCGCCGCGAGCCTCGGATGCCGCACCGTGCTAGTAGACAGCCGTGGATGGGACGGAACACTCACCACCGAAGATCCGCGACTGCCCGCCGACACAACCGTACACAAAAATATAAGCCAAA
>CAMWUX010000104.1 GCA_947177605.1 uncultured Porphyromonadaceae bacterium | reverse complement strand
CTCTCATCCTCATCAGAGAAAGCACGCACGGTGTATTGGGTCTGAGGTACGAGATCGCGCAGACAGCAGGAATATGCACCGCCATCGGCCACAATCCACTCCGAGGGCACTACTATCCATTCGTCGTTGGTGGATAGGCGATATTCAAAGCCATTGTTCTTACCCACTTCAGCGCTGGCATAGAGCCATGCCACCTCGGTCCAGGCATCCACACGGTCGAGGGTAACACTTACGTCGGTCTGCTCCACGGTGATAGTCCATACGGTAGTCTTATCAAACTCCTCGACCGATACTTCTACGGGCGATGAAAAATCGACCGTTTCACCTACGAGATCGGGAGTCATCACTGCCAGCGGTCCGGCCAGCTTGAGGGTACGCACGAGTATCGAAGATAGCGATTGCTCCATAGGCACAAGCGCTTTGACAGTATGGGCTTCAACATCGAATTCGGCGCGTCCTACCTGGGAGGCAATCGTGAAGTAGCGCTCGATGGTCTGCTCGGCCACGATGGTCCAGTCGTAGACGCGGTCGTACATTCCGAACTGCACTGTGAGAGGCTTCGACAGATCGAGAGGCTTATCGAATATGGTGGGATCGAGACAGGTCGTCCCATCCGACAGCTCCACTTTCTCCACTTTCACAGCGTTGATATCGGCCCACTCGGTAAGCGGGATGGTGATGGTACGTGTGATGGAGTCGGCCTGTACCGGACCGCTGAGCAGAGGATTGCCCTGCGCGTCAGTAGAGGCTACTACAAATTCAGCCACGTTGGGCTGTACCCAGGGATAAGGCAGGTCATTGGATATACATGATGCCGCCAGCACAGCTATGAGCGAAGCGGCTGCAAATACTAATTTCTTCATATTAAATGTGTACACCTATACCAAAATTGATGTTAAACAGATTGAAACGGAAGTCAGCGCCGCTGCTGAATCGCGAACCCTCCTCTACGCCATCGGTCACCTGCTTCTCATTACGCAGATGCACGCCGAATACGCCGAGCGACACGTTGAAACTGATGTTGTCGAGGATAAACATACACACACCGGGGCTGAAATTGAGAGCCACTTCTGTGAGGTCGGTGCGGGTATCGCGGATCTCGCTGTTGTAGGGGCGCTTGAATCTCGACGAACCGCTACCGAACGACAGGCAGGCTTCATTGAACACGGCAAAACGCTTTGACCGACCCAGACCCACATAATTGCGATAGAAGATGCCGAGCGAATACTTCGACGAGTAGTAGCTGATATCGTGGATATCGAAGCTGAGGTCGTCGCCGAGGTTCACGGCCAGACGACCGAGATCGGCTTCGCCGCGGGTATAGTCGAACTTAAGACCGACACACTGGTTGTTACGGAAGAAGTACGACACGTTGGGGCGTATAGCATACTGCTTGCCCTTGAAGTCAAATTCGTTGAGAGCCTGAAGTACCTGCACGTCATTGGCGTTGAATTCGCCGTATGATGCCATCAGGCCGAATGCCCACTGCCCTTTGGGGATGAAGAGATAGTTGAACAGACCGCGGTCATATCGGCCCCAGTTGCGTTCGGGTATAATGATACTAACGGTATCTTTGCCCACGATGACTTTCTCATCGAACTCGGGATGGGTGATAGTACCTTTCCTCACGATCGGAGTGCGCGTGGAGGTTACTGCCGAATCGGCAACCTCGGTAACAGTGGCGGCGGCAGGCATCATTGCGCAACCGGCCAGCAACATTATAGCGATGTATTTAGTAGCTTTCATATTCGGTTAGAGATAAAATGCCATTCCGAACTGTACGGAAAAGAGATTGATTTTGAAATTGGCATGCTTCGACTTACGGTGAGCCACCTGCACCTGATTGGTGACGGCGCGTGTGTAGTTGTAGCCGAAGCCGAGCACACCGATATTGACTTCGATGGCCGAATAATTATTGAGAAACATCACGAAGCCCGGAGTGAGGCCGATATTGAGATTGAAGTTCTTTTCATACGTACCCTCTACGTGGCGGTTGTCGCCCTGGCCTCCGGTATAATTGGAATATTTTGACTGGCCACCTCCGAGCGTTAGCTGAAATTCGTTGAAGAATCCGAAGCGATGGCTGTCGCCGAGCGAGATATAGTTACGGAAAGCACCGGTGGCGAAGAAATTATTGCGGATGGAGAAGAGATTGTCGGCATTGAAAGTAGTCTCAGAGTCGAGAATGAGCGAACCGTCGTCAAGCTGGAGCTTGCTGCGCTCGTATCCTACCTTGATACCTGCGGCCAGATTGTCCTTAAACGAATAAAGTGCCATCGGGGTGACCTTGAAATTATAGGTATCACCTTTGATCTTCTCAAATACGAAAAACTGATAATTGTCCTGATCGCTCTGGGAGTAACCGACGCTTACGCCGGCAATCCATTGACCTTTGGGCACGAACGACACTTGCTCCAGATTGCGCTGGAAGTGCTCCTGGGCCCCGGCGCTCAGAGCAGTCGCCGTAAGGGCGATAACGCTGAGCAAGATTTTAGGTAACTTTGACATAAGGCTGTGTAGCTTGTGATTATGTTGGTTGTTTAATTATTTTTCAATACGAGAATGTGAGATTGTCGAGCCTCAGTTCATTGCCTGTCGACATCGATATCTTTGGATCGGAATATGTGACCACATCGGCCGACTCTTCAGCGATGCTGCCGATGCGCTCCGACGAGGAGAAAAGTATCTTGAGCTTCGTAGCTTTACGCCCGAAGTATCGGTAGGTCAGCGGAATCGAAAATGCCGTGTAGGAAGTGGCCGCAGTGAAGAGGTATTCGCCACGTGCTATCACTACCTCGGCATCAGCTTCCATACCTATCACTTCCACTATGGCGAGGCCGTGGTCGTAAATATCGTTGAGTGAGGGCACGAAGTAGTAGTAGCCGTTGAGAGCCGTGGGGCGCGAACGGAATTCCACACCTTCGCGATAGGTCTCCGTCTCCGTGGCGGGATTGAATGTATATGAGCCGAGAAAAAGTTTGCCTGCAGCGCGATGCGCTATCTCGGGAATCGATAGCGAGTAGTCGGTATATGGTTGTCCCGTCTGGCGGTAATCGGGGATATCGGCTCCATGGAGATCCCAGCCGGTGGAGCGGACGACTACTGCATACGGGCTCTCTTCAGCCGCCACGGTTTTGGTGGTGTAGACCGACGGCACCATATACCACGAATTGTGGCGCGACGCCGACGTACAGAACGTCTTGGCATTGGTATTGGCCCAACCCTTCGGCACGGCCAGATTGTAACTCACATAATTCTGTCGGTTGTAGATATCGACGATATTCTGGGAGAAGCGTCCGCCCGCCGGAAGATTATTGTATTTGATCTGATCGGTAAGGATTTCGTCGAAAGTGCCGTTGGGTACACCGGAATTATTCTCTGTCGCGAAAGTGACAGGCGACGTGAAGCCGGATGGATTGGCGGCTGCCCCCTCGGTGTCATACAGAGTAGTGGTGAGTTTATATGTATGATTCGGTTCGAGACCGCCTACGACTATATATCCACGACCGGGATCACGCGATACCTGCACCGTAGGAGCTCCGTCAAGGTAAACATTGGCGGTAGAGGCTATCATTGAAGTCATATCCTCCGATTCAGCCGATACCTTCACGATAGCAAGCATCGCATAGCCATCGACCTCAACGGTATAAGATGGAGCCACACGCTGCAGAGTGTATTGCGCTTTCACCTGCGAGCAGTAGAGGATGCGGGCCTCCACAGTAGGATCAGTGGACTGAGGCACCTCGAATTTCACGTACCAGCGTCCGGTGCGGTCGGTGTCAGAAGTGATGGAAGTGATTGCGGCCGGTTCCCACGATTTATTCTTCGATGAGCGGATCTGCACCGAAAGATTTTGCTCCAGATTGGCGTCGCGCGACAGAATCCTCACCTGAGCCTGATTCACGCCGATCACTACTGGCGACACACCCACTATCGAGATGTCGACAGGACTAACTTCCACATTAAGGGTGAGCGGACCGGCTATGCGGCCTGCCGCCGACGATGCTATGAATGAGAATGATTTGGCCACGGAGCCGGTATCCGACGCTCTCAGATGGCGGAGCACATCGGTGAAGTCGTAGCAGCGAGTTCCATCGGACTCATCTATCACTTTCAGGCCAAGTCCCTCCATTACCGAAAGCTGTGCCGGCGATACGTCCATAAGGTCTATCTCGGCGGGCCAACCGGTAGCTACGAGCGACGGCGACTTTGATGTCATCAACAGACGCGGCGTGAGCGACGGACGCACTTTCACGCACACCGGATTGTCGGTGGTAGTGCCTTCTGCTATCGCTATCGTCTCGCCACCGGTGAAACCGATAGCTTCAAGAGTCGGCGCCTCGGCATCGAGAAATTCGCGGCTGAGGGTTATCACCACATCGTCGGTAGCGGTTGATTCGTCAAACGACACCACCACCTGCGGGGTAACGCCGTCGGAAGCCATACGCTGATCCAATGTGATATCATAGAGTCGGGCGGCTTTGGCTCCGCTAACCTTGGCAGCGATAAATTCCACTCGCTCACCAGAGGGCATCTCCAGTTCGAGATACACGTTCACGTCGCCTGCGCGGAGAAATACGGGCGTCGACTCCGCCGGATTGACTGCGATATATCCGCCGCCGGCGGAATGAAGCGTGGCCACTGCATCGTCAAAATAGCCGGCGAAAGCGTCGGTAGCGGATATCCGCCAAAGAGTATTGGCCAACTTGGCCGTGACACACACGGATTCTGTGACACCATCGGCAGAGAGGCTTACTGACTCGGCACCATAGAAGTAAGGTGAGTCGACACCTTCCACCAGCTCCGAGCCATAGCTGACCTCAGCCTTATAGAGCCCTGTGAGCAACGGCTCGTTGGCCGGATATTCCGACAGATGCGTCCACGTATGGGAATATGATCCGTCGCTATTGCTCAGCGTAAGCGATAGTTCATCAGGTTGCGGAATATATGGCAACAGACTGCCGGAAGCATCCGTACCTTCTACGGTATGCAATGTGGCATTGACCCGCGCCGTAGGCACAAGTCGCGCAGCTCCGAATATTTCCTGCCGGGTCTCCTCCGAGCAGGATCCAATCACCACTGACACAGCGATTACAACAAGCATCAGCGCCGATCGGCGGAGGCATTTGAGAGACGTCGTAAGCATTCCGTTATACAACTTTTCACAAATATTTTGTAAAGATAAATCTTTTCCTCGGGGCAGAGGGACAGCAAACCCTTAAAATTCGTTAACTGTAGATCTCGATGAAGGC
>CAMWUX010000103.1 GCA_947177605.1 uncultured Porphyromonadaceae bacterium | reverse complement strand
ACCAATGAGAGGGGAGTGTAGAGCCTGCGGGGTGTCGGAGCGATCTGGCGTTTGGCGGAACTGTCGGTCTTGTGGTGGCGGAGCCAGCAGAAGAGGCCGTAGACCGACGCGAGGATATAGTAGATACTGATGCCGAGGTCGGCATACAGGCCGGCCTGGTAGTAGACGGCCAGATAGATGGCGGGCATGGCGATGCTGGCAGCCCACAGCCACGCACTGGCGCGATATTCGAGCCACAGGTATAGCAGCCCGAGTGCCGTCCCGATCACCTCCAGATAGTTCATATAATCAATTCAGGTAACACAATACAGAGGTTGTATCCTGAATGCAAATTCACCGAAAAATCCGGATTATATATGTGCGCGGCTCTTGACAGATAGCACATTCGCTTAGTTGTTGGAGGGGTCGAATGGGGTCATGTGATAGCCGAGGGCGTTGAGTTCCATGGCCATACCTGCGAGATATAGCTGATGTATGGCGGCAATGTAGCAGCCGAGGGCAGCCTCGGTACCGGGCTCTACGTGTTCGTGGTTGATCAGGCTATAGACGCGTGAGGCACATTCAGCCACGAGCTCGGTGACTTTTTCGGCCGGCTCATCGCGGTAGCCAAGCACATCCTGCACCACGGTCTCGTCGAAATTATCATATCCCTTGCGGTCGCGCAGTTCGGTATAAAGATTTTTCTGCTTGGAATACTTTTCCCAGTCGGTATCCCAGTAATAGGACATAGCCATACCGATGAGCATCACCCAGCCGAGCGACACTACAGGGTAGCCCTGAAATTCGCGCGCGCCGTCGGGCAGATACTCGCGTGCGATTTCGCCCCAGCGGGCCTCGACGTCGGGACATTCGGGCACGTGCTCGTCGAGAGCGCCCTTGCGCTGCAGAAATGCAGTGAGATCTTTCTTTACCTTCTCTTCAAATTCGGCTACGATACGCTTGGTGTCATTATTATTATCCATAAAATATCAATTTTGGTTAGAGTGTATATCTACACAACGCATGGCGAGCTGCATTGGTTGGATCGCGGGCGATTCGGGCGCCTGATTTGTTATTATGAATAAATGACTGTATTTTTGTATATCAAAGTTATACCCAATGGAAGTACGTACACAGCAACTGACGCGATACATTCTCCCGATGCGCGAGGGGGGCTCTCTGCCGGTGCTCGGCGAGGCCGACGACGGATTCAAGTATGTGGTGAAACTGCGCGGAGCGGGTCACGGCAAGAAGGCTCTCGTAGCGGAGTTTTTGGGGAGTATGATAGCCAAAGCGTTTAAGTTCAATGTGCCGGAAACGGTGCTGCTGAATCTATCCGGCCTGTTCGGAATCACGGAGCCGGATCAGGAGGTGCAGGAGCTGATGCGCAACTCTGAGGGACTGAACGTGGGACTTCACTATCTGTCGGGGGCGGCGACGTTTGACCCGGCGGTGAATAGCGTTGATGCGCTTACGGCCTCTAAAATCGTATGGCTTGATGCGTTTCTGACCAATGTGGACCGCACCCGGCTCAACCCCAATATGATGATCTGGAACCACGAGCTGTGGCTGATCGACAATGGGGCGTCGTTTTACTTCCACCATTCGTGGCGCGACCCGCTTAAGGCCGCTCTCGATCCGTTTCCCTATATCAAGAATCACGTGTTTCTGCCATACGCCGACCGGCTCGAAGAGGCCGACCGGCTGATGCGTCAGGCCATCACGCCGCGCACGCTGTCGAAGATCGTCAGCCTCATCCCGCGCGAATGGCTCGAAGAGGATAATTCCGACATCTCGCCCGAGGAGCGCCGACAAGCCTATGAGACATTTCTGCTCGACAGGCTGAAGAATACCTCAATATTTGTGGCCGAGGCCATCAAACAGCAAAAACTTCTCCGAAAATGAACGAATCGCCTACCGAAACTTCGACCCTGCTCGCACCCGACGCAAATCTCTACGAATATGCCGTAGTGAGATACGTGCCCAGAGTAGAACGCGAGGAATTCATCAATATCGGACTGATAATGATGTGTAAACGCCGCCGCTGGCTGCGCTGTGAGATCCGTATCGACGAGGCGCGCATACACGCGCTCTATCCCTCGGCCGACCTGTCACTGCTGCGTCGCCAGGCCGAACTCTTCCGATGCGATAATGTACCCGTCCCCGGTATGCCCGTCGAAGAAACCTATCGGTGGCTCACAGCCGCCAAGAGCGCCATACTGCAGACCTCCCCGTCGCATCCCGGCCTGTGCACCGCCACCCTTGAAGCCACCTTCGCCCGCCTCCTCCGCGAGTTAGTCAGCTGATACTTCCGTATTGTTCTCCGAGTCGGTGAGCTTTTTGTCGGCCACCAGACTTGCTTGTATGCGAAGGGCTTCCGGTAATGTGATGGGGCGATAATGATTGTAGATCTGCATGATGTCTACGGAGCGGCCGTCGCCGAGGATGTAGGGATCGTTATTGTACCAGTCGATGAATGCGTTGAGCTCATCGCTGTGGGATTCGTACCACTCCCCAAATTCCTCAGGATTACTTGGCATGAACAAAAAGTAGTTGTAGGCATCCCAGTGTCCGGCATCGATAATCTTCTTCTGGAATTCAAGCAGATACATTGAGCTGCCAAACAAGTTGCCGGTGGCGGAATAGTAATTTTCCACTGCTCCGCGCCGTAAGTCGATAAGTTGCTGTATGTTGGCTGTAAAGGGTATCTTTTTTAACTGCATCTTCATCAACGGCTTCATAATAGCGGCTTCATAAATCCCGGGGAAGCCGAGGTAGACCGTCTTTGATTTATCATCAATTTTTATGTCTTGTCCGGGCACGAGCTTTACGGACAGTCGAGATTCACCATCAAAACTCATCGTGATGCTTTCCTTCAGACAATCCATCATCGTTTCGGCCAATTCCTGATGGCGCGACTCATTCGACGGCGCCAGCATGATTGCGGACTCGGCATATACCAATCCCCACACTTTGGCCGCGTCGGTGCAGAGATAAAGCATTGCGGCTCTGTAATAATTGGAAGCGAAATTGGGTTCGGCTACGATTCCGAGGTTGTAATATTCCAAAGCCTTATTGTAATCCTTGTCGAGAAAATACAAATTGCCGATCTCCATATTGAGCGATCCGCTTTGCGGAAAGCGCTTAAGGCCGTTGCGGTATACATCGGCCGCTTTCTTGCGATTGCCCGTGAAGTCGTAAGCATTACCAATGAGTTGATATGTGCGCTCATTGGCTAACTTATGATTAAGCAGCAGTTTTTGATCCTTGATTACCTCACCGTACCGCTCGAGAAGGGCGTTGTTGTAAGCTCGCTCATATCGCACAATGTAGTTTTTAGGGTATTTACTCACGAGATAATCGAAGTCGGAAGTCACGGCCTCCGAGAGACCATCGTCTACCATACCGATTGCTTTTATGAGCAAACTCTGATCCTCAGTACTTAGTTCTTCAAAATCATTATCTACGGCCGACTGCGCAAAGCCGGTCATCACACATATCAGCAGCAGGATTGCGGAGATTAATCGTTTCATTGTTGTTGTTTTTTAGTGGATCGGGGTAAAGTTGATTCTGTGGGTCGGGGAGCGCGGGCGCGGCTCTTGGTCACAAGCCACACGCCTGAGAAGATGAGAGCCATGGCGAGTCCTTTCATAGGCGTGAAGATGTCAAGCCCCAGGCAGATGCCTGTGAGTGTGGCCACGATAGGCTGCACATAATTGTACATCCCCACCACCGTAGGGCGCAGATTCTTCTGCCCGACCATGATACCGATATAGGCCAGATACGTGGCACATACCACTACGTATGCTATCCCCGTCCATTCCACCGAGGATATTGCCTGCCAGTGTGTGGCGCGTAGCCAGTGGATGCTGCCCGGAAGAGCCACGATGGTGGCCGAGAGAAACATCCATTTCATTATCGTCACCAGACTGTATCGGCGTATGAAATTACGGTAGAGCGTGAGGTATAGCGCATAGCTGAGTTGCGCAGCAAGGACTATCACATCGCCGAGAGCCGGATTTTCGCCTCCGCCGGCTATGCCGCCTCCGCCGGTGATCAGGATTATAGCACCCGTGGCGCCCAGCGCTATGCCTCCGGCCTTTTTTAGCGTGATCGGTTCGCGCAGTATCAGCCACGCCAGCAGCATCACCCACATTGGCATGGTGGTGGTGACCAGCGAAGCCTCTCCCGGCGATGTGAGGCTTACGCCGAAAATGAAGCATCCCTGATTGAACAATACGCCCAGCATACCTGCGCCGAAAAGACGCAATACATCCTTGAGCGGCACGTGCTCGCGCTCTACAAAGAGGGACGTGATCCAGAACAGCAGGGTCGCGCCGGCTACGCGGAAATCTACCACCACAAACGGCAGCACCGCACCCGACGCAAATACCATCTTGGCCACGGGCGACATCAGTCCCCACATTATATTCGATCCGAGCATAGCCAGATGCCCTTTCACATTGCTGCCCATCGGTAGATTGTTTATATCGTCGACAAAGTTAATGCATTTATCTATACTAATCGAAAGTGATAAAAAAATTTGCCGTCCACAGATACTTTTGGGAGTGATCGTTGTTGACAAGGTAGCATTACAATCTATTAAACTATGAGCAACATGAAAAAGATGTTTTCCTTATCCGTGCTGCTCTGCCTGCTGGCAGGATGCAGCAAACTGACGGTAGACAATTCCGTAGTGACTGACTTTGACCTCAACCGCTATTTGGGCGATTGGTATGAAATTGCGCGCTTCGACCATCGGTTTGAGCGTGGTATGGATCAGACCAAAGCCACCTACGTGCTTCGCGACGACGGTAAAGTCGATGTGCTGAATACGGGAATAAAAGATGGTAAGTATTCCGAAGCCAAGGGAGTGGCCAAACTCACCGACACACCCGCGAAGCTGCGTGTTTCGTTTTGGGGGCCGTTTTATTCCGACTATCGCGTGATGCTCCTCGACGATGACTATCAATATGCTCTCGTAGGAAGCGGCAGCGACGACTATCTGTGGATACTGTCGCGCACCCCGCAGATCACCCCGGATACCAAAGCCAAACTCCTTGCCGAGGCGCAGCGCCGAGGCTACGATACCACTAAATTAATCTGGGTAAACCACTAATCCCCACACCCGATATATCTATCCTCGGCCGGACACAATGCCCGGCCGAGAGTTTGTATGATTACTTATGTCGAACTCACGTTATTTTAAGACTTTGAGTGGTAGGTCAGATATGTGGTCTACCACTTTTTGTATGATAAATGTACACTATCCCATTACTATCCACTGCATGCTGGTGGATGGTTTTTGTTTCGTTGTATTATAC
>CAMWUX010000102.1 GCA_947177605.1 uncultured Porphyromonadaceae bacterium | reverse complement strand
TTTGCCGAGAGAGTTGTGGCGCTTCATAGCCAGAGTGTCGTCGGGGTGAACCTGCAGGGAGAGGTCACCGGCTGCGTCGATGATCTTGATGAGGAGGGGGAATTTGCGGCCGAAGCGCTCGAAGTTGGATTTACCAACGAGGTCGGCACCGTATTTGTCGATGAGTTCGGGGAGCGATGCGCCGGCGTCGGGGCCGTTGAGGGCTATAGATTCATTGCCGGGCACGCCGGATATCTCCCAGCTCTCGCCGATCTGGGTCTGATCGGTCTCGATACCCTTGAAGGGAGCTATGAGTTCGCCGCCCCAGATGGCTGATTTGAGGATGGGGCGGAACTTAAGAGGCGGAATGTTGGGTTTGGTGTTCATGATAGAAGGGGATTGTCAGATTTATTGATGCAAAGATATAAAAAGCTGAGTAAACTTTTGGGCTTTCGCGCGCGTTATTATTATGTTCATCACACTATCGACATGCTAAGATTACCTAAACTTCTTATATGCGTAGCTGCTGTTGTGACTGCGGCTGCACCTTCGGCATGGTCTTTCTCGCCCCGCGAGGCTGTGGATGCCATGCGCTCTATACCACATTACAATACTACGGCTCGTTTTACGGTCAGTATGCCCCAACTGTCGGACGACGTGGTATATGCATTCACGCTTGCTCAATCGCGTCAGCCGGCCGACACTCTGCTCGGTATCGACTATCTCGTGGAGTGGCACAGCGTCTCTGGTACGCCTACCCCTATCGAAGGCTTTTCTGCTTATTGCGCCGGCGGTGATCATTACCGATACAACGGTCATCGCCTTCAGGAATATCACATGAGCACAGATCCCGAATCATTCAGTCCCAGATTGGCAGGCGTGAAAGGTGTTCATGCTTCGGCTCAGTTTGTCGACCTTCTGCCCCACTCCATCGCTGCCGATATAGAGCGGATGATGGCCGACACCGCTTGCCATATGAAAGTGTATGCCGATACACTCGTAGGCGGCCGTCGCGTCGATGCCATCCGCACGGAGCTAATCCACTCGGGGCTCGTAGCTCAGGAAAGTGAATATCTTTTCGACCGCGACAGCCACTTGCCACTGCGTATCCGTCAGGAGAACAGCCCTGGCTCCATAAGCGAGCAATCCGTGATGGTTGACTACGATGGTGCCGACTTTGCACCGACTGAATCCCTCACGGAGCAGGTACTCATTGACCGATATCCGGAAGTATTCGCTAATCTGCGTCAGAACAATTTCCGCATACAGTCGCTACCCGGCACGCGTCTGCCCGGTTTCGCCCTGGCCACTCCGACGCGCGAGCGATACAGCCGCGGCGTCAACGACCCCTTCCGCAGCCCCACGATCGTAGCTATGCTTAATGCGTCCGACGCTATGACGGCCCCTGTAGTCGAAGCTCTGCGCAATGTCGCCTCACAAGCACCCCGCGCCGTGGATATCCTCTGGGTTTTCACTGATAAGGATGCTGATGCCGTGGAGGCAGTAGTAGGCGCGCCAAGAGAAGGTGAGCACGTGCTCATCAACGGCCGATCACTGATGCGCGATTGCGGAGCTGCCGATCTGCCTGCCGTAGTGATATGCGACAAAGACGCTACCGTAAAAAATGTAGTGGTCGGATTCAACCAACAGCTCACTTCTGACGTTATACAGATGATCGCACTTCTTTAGTGCCTCATCCAATAGCGAAATTAATAATATCACTTATAGCAATACTCTCTCTTATGGATACTATTTACTTGAACGGAACCCCCTGTCACACATACGGCACAATGCCCGCTGCCGGCGAAGAAGCACCCTGCTTCCACCTTGCCGGGCCCGATCTCTCGATGGTGCAGTGCGACCAGTTTGCCGGGAAACGTGTTGTACTCAATATCTTTCCCAGCCTTGATACCGAAGTATGCGCTCGCTCCGTACGTAGATTCAACGAAGAAGCAGCCGCCTTGCCCGACACGGTAGTGATCTGCGTATCGATGGATCTCCCGTTTGCTATGGGTCGGTTCTGCACGATCGAGAATATACAGAACGTACAGTTTGCATCCGCATTCCGTTCGCCCCTGTTCGGCCAGAAGTTTGGGGTGCAGATATGCGATGGTCCCCTTGCCGGCCTGCTCGCCCGCGCCGTGATCATCATCGACGAGAATCGCCGCATCCGTTACCGCGAGCTCGTCGAGGAGATTACTCACGAACCCGATTATAAAGCCGCTCTCAGCGTATTGAAATCTTAAGCTTCTATATATACAATTATCTGCAAAACAACTATCTCCACAACACACACAATTATCTCTTAACCAACAGCCAAGCAGGCGCGTCATCGAAGGATGATGCGCCTGCTTGGTGTATTGTCGAATATTCGCAGTTAGCCGCCGGCTGTGCTGGCATATAAAAAAGAGAAACCCACGTCCGGATGGAGGAAGTGGGTCCCGAGAAGGTTATCGAAAATCTGTGTAGACGACTTTTATATGAAGTCTGAAAAATCCTTCTCTGTATTTTAAGAACATTTGTAGTCTGTAGAAAGTTGCAGACTATGCAAAAAAAATCTACGGGCGTCTCAGTTAGAGGCGCCCGTAGGGATATATTAGCAGTTGTTAATATACTTTACTGCTGGAGCTTGAAGGTGATAGGCAGGGTGTACCATACATTCACGGGGATACCGTTCTGCTTACCGGGGGTAAACTTGGGCAGTGATTTTACCACACGTACAGCTTCCTTGTCGAGGTCGGGATCCTTCGGACGTACGACCTTAACCTGGCCAACAGAACCGTCCTTGGTCACAACGAACTGGACTACTACGCGACCCTGAATGTTGTTTTCCTGACAGATGGTAGGATACTTGATGTGGCTTGCTACCCACTGCAGAAGTGCCGTCTCGCCGCCGGGGAAGAGAGGCATCTGCTCTACGTGGTCAAATACCTTGTGGTCTTCTACAGGAGGTTCGGGCTTGGGTATTTCTACCTGTACCTTAGTCTCGTGAGTCTTGGCCTCAATGATATTGTCGGAGCCGCCTGTCTGGTCTACCGAACCGATAGCACGGTCGTCAGCTACCTGCTCGTCAACGGCTGCAGGAGGAGTGGTCACTTTGTCCGGGGGTACGATTTCGAGCTCGGTCACAGCCTGAGTGTTGAGGATTTCTTCCTGGGGCACTTCGGGGATTTCGGGCTCGATGTATTCGGGCTCATCGATTTCTTCTTCCTGCTGGTCGTCTGCAAATTCTTCAAATGTGGCCTGTTCTACGCCGGTGTTGGCTACATCTTCTTCTTCCTTAGCAATGGTGTTGACCACCAGGGTTACGAGGAAGCAAGCGATGATGAATACTACAACGGCGATCATAGCCCAGTTGTGACGCTTCACACTGCCTTCACGCAGCTCGTAGGCACCGAATTCTTTATTCTTGCCTTCGAATACTAAGTCGCGCCATTCTTTCGATGAAAGATCTACATCTTTTGCCATAATTCTTTCTTTGATTTAGGGTTCTTATATATATCTTTCTTCGTTATCAGGGCTTGAGATTGAGCATGAGGGAATCCACATGGTTGAGATTTTCAAGCTGGTAGTGCGAGATTTCGGAGATACTCATCTCGTCAAGGGCGCTAATCACGCTTTCCCATGAGGCCTGCGGAGTAGCTTTGATCATTACGATAGGCCAGTCGAGGTCTTCCTGGTTACGGACTTTGGCTGCAGCCTCGTCGTAGAGACGCTGGTTTTCGTCCTTATCAGATGAGAACTCTTTATTGCGCCATTGCTCTTTGAGCTTGGCGATTTCGGCCAATACTTTGGTGTTACGGTCGTAGAGAATCTTGCGGATACCGCGCTGCACATTGTCTTCATTGCCGAGGAAGGCCTCGGTCAGAAGCTGGTTGGGAAGCGGGTTACCGGCATCATCGAGCTGGGGCTGACCCATGTAATAGTAGATTACGTTCTTCATCTTGCCGTCGGCGTCGACTTTGGGATTACCGTTGTCGTCGCGTTCGGTGTCGAGAAGCAGGGTGATAGCCTTGTCGGAGGAAGCCTGCTGCTTATTCTCCTTCTGTACCTTTTCATTGGTAGGAAGCACGATCTTCAAGGTCTGTGATTTCAAACATTGTGGTACACAGCATGAAGAAGGTGATCAGAAGCATGTTCATGTCCACCATGGGAGTGAAGTCCACGTGGATAGGCATCTTCTTTTGGGCACCTTTTTTCTTTTTGCCCTTATCGGATTGTTCTATCTGTGCCATAATGTATTATTGATCTTGAGATTTGAGCGCAGTCATAAGTGTGAACTTATTCATCTTGATAGTCTGGAGGTTGTCCAGTACAGGGTGAATAGTGGCAAACGGAGTGCGCTTGTCGGCTTTAATTGCGATACCTTCACCTTTCTTCATAGCGCTATCGAAGTTGGGGTAGTCGCGCATGGCAACTTTCTTGATAGCACGCATCCATAGCTGGAATTCGTTGAGACCCTTGCCGGCTTCAGGCATCGGGATACCTACGCGCACATTGTTGCGGTCGGCGTTCCATGCTGCTTTCTGCTCGGGTGTCATTGATGCAAATTTGGTGAAGACCTGATCCTGTTCTACTTGCGATAGGGAGAGGAATTTCTTTATGTCCTCGATGGGCATACCGAAGTTGCCGATTTTGGCAAACTGTGCGATATCGGCATCCGACAGGTTGAGCGATGCGGGAGATACGCCCTTGGCTTCGGCATAGTCCAGAATCACCTGCTTGACAATATCCTTGCGGATAGAGTCGGATGCCCATTTGCCCTTCTCTGCCAGATACTCCTTGTCGGAGATATTCGGATTCTGCTCCTTGGCGTAGATAGCCGAGGCGTCGGGATCCGCTTCACCCGTGACGGCGATGAATACCTCTCCTGTGGGCGATACAAGGATGTTGGTGACATTGGAAGTGGGCACCTTCTGCTCTTGTACCGACGAGGGGGTCTCGACGACAACGGGTTCCTTCTGGAGGAAGGTAGAGGTCAACATGAAGAAAGTAAGCAAAAGAACAGTCACGTCACTCATCGCGGTCATGTCGATGAGGGTGCTCTTTCTTTTAATTTTTACTTTTCCCATATTACGGTTTATTTATTCGTTAAATATATAAGGTGTAATAGGGGATTAGTGAGTAGCGGCAAATGTCTGCACGATTGAGAAACCGATTTCGTCGATAGCGTAAGTGAGGTTGTCAATCTTGTTGGTGTAGAAGTTGTAGGAGATTACGGCGAATGCACCGGTGGCGATACCGAAGGCGGTGTTCACAAGTGCCTCCGAAATACCGGTCGACAGTGCGGACGAGTCGGGTGCACCGCTGTTCGACAGTGCCTGGAACGACTTGATCATACCGATTACA
The DNA here is from genome assembly GCA_947177605.1 of uncultured Porphyromonadaceae bacterium. Lineage (GTDB taxonomy): Bacteria > Bacteroidota > Bacteroidia > Bacteroidales > Muribaculaceae > Paramuribaculum. The sequence continues at coordinate 4 of CAMWUX010000102.1, read as the reverse complement.
GTAC
>CAMWUX010000101.1 GCA_947177605.1 uncultured Porphyromonadaceae bacterium | reverse complement strand
CAGCGGTGAAACTTCCTCCAAAGGCAATACCACCGTCCCCAACGGCGCCATTCTTTCCGCCGACGGTATGACCCGCACCGTAAGTGTACCCGAAGGCCTCGACGCCGGCACATATCGTATGCGCGTAGTATTCTTCGAACCTCAGGATGGCTCCGATTCATGGCCTTCCAAACTCTTCTCATCTTATTCGCGCCAGATCCGCAACGGTGTAGCGTATGACTTCGATATCGAAGTGCTCCCCGAGCGCGATATGGAAGTGACCGGAGTGACCGCAGAGCATAAGATCGGCAAGGTAGCCCCCGGCCGCAAAAATATCCCGGTAGCCGTGATCAATGTTAAGGCCAACGGCACCAACAGCCCCCTTAGCGTCACCGGTATCGATATGCAGTGGGCAGGCGACGACGCAGTGGAAAATCTCCGCTGGGTATACTCCGCCACCTCCACTACCTCGGGATCCACCTTCTACACCGTAGGTACTTCCCAGACAATGAACCGCCAACTCGCCCACGGCAACAACAACCTCATACTTCTCGCCGACATCAAGGCCGACGCTGAGATCGGCGCGAGCGTTAAGGCTCAGCTCAACTCCATCACCATCGGAGGCGAAACTACCCAGCTGACATATGCCGACAACAATGGTATCGAAGTGGCCGACATCGTGGACTACACTCTCGGCAACGCTCTATGGTTCGATACCCCCAACTCCTCTACCGCCGGCGTAGCAGCATGGAACACCAACGACTTCTCCTCCACCGACACCAACCCCGACCAGATCTGGGAACGTAAATCCTTCCCCATCGGCAACGGTTCGTTCGGCGGCAACGTGATCGGCTCGGTCAACCGTGAGCGCGTAGTGCTCAACGAGAAGACACTGTGGAAGGGCGGCCCCGGCATCGGCGCAAGCACCTACTGGAATATGAACCGCACGGTGAGCAGCTCTACTCTCGACAATATCCGCAACTACCTCAAGAACGGCAACAACTCTTATGCCAACTCACTTGTAGCCAACAACTATCGCGGCAACACCGACTATACCCGCGCCAACTTCGGCACTTACACCACTATGGGTGAGGCCTACGTTTCCACCGGTATCGACGAAAGCAACATCACTGACTACAAGCGTATCATGAACATCGACCGCTCGATGGTAGTGGTTCAGTTCAACTCCAACGGCACTTCGTATCAGCGCAAATACTTCACATCATATCCCGACAGCGTGATGGTATGGCATTTCACCTCCGAGGGCGCACCCCAGGATCTGACCTTCTCCTTCAACACTCCGCAGATCGTCAACTCCGTGACCTCTCCCGCCGAAGGCAGCCTCCTCTACAATTGCCGTCTCGACAATAACAATATGGCCTGGGCTCTCCGTGTGATGGCCCGCTGCAACGACGGCGGTACAGTGACAGTCAACACTACTGCCCGCACCATCACCGTCAGCGGTTCCAACGACGTTGAGTTCCTCCTCGCCGGCGATACCGACTACGCCATGAACTTTGATCCCGACATGACCTCCAACACAGCATTCGTAGGTGTGGATCCCGTGGCCAATGTCAACTCCATAATCGAAAACGCAGCCCGTAAGTCGTACGACGAACTTTACGACGCTCACTACGCCGACTACTCCGCGCTCTACAACCGCGTGGATATCGCCATCAACCCTGACCAGGAATTTGAAAACCTCCCCACTCCCACCCGTCTGGCCAAATACCGCGAAGGCACTCTCGACCACGGTCTTGAGCAGCAGTACTTCCAGTATGGCCGCTACCTGCTCATCTCCTGCTCGCGTGCCGGCAATATGCCCGCCAACCTTCAGGGTATGTGGCACAACAACACCGACGGTCCCTGGCGCGTGGACTACCACAATAACATCAACCTCCAGATGAACTACTGGCCTGCAACCTGCACCAACCTGCTCGAATGCTTCACCCCGTTCATCGACTACGTGAAGGGCCTCGTCAAGCCCGGAGAGAAGACCGCTCAGGCTTACTACGGCGCACGCGGCTGGACCGCCGAGGTATCCACCAACATCTTCGGCTTCACCGCTCCGCTGAACTCCACCGATATGTCGTGGAACTACAACCCCACCGCAGGCCCCTGGCTCGCTACCCAGATCTGGGAATATTACGACTATACCCGCGATAAGGAATGGCTCCGCACCGTAGGTTATCCCATCATCAAGTCATCGGCCAACTTCGTAAGCGACCTCCTGCTCCTCCACAACGGCACATACACCTCCGCTCCTTCTTACTCTCCCGAGCACGGCACCTGTGACCTCGGCGCCACATACGCCAACGCCGTGACCCGCGAAGTGCTCCAGGAAGCCATCTCCGCCGCTGAGATTCTCGGCGACAATACCTCCGAACTTACCGAATGGCAGGACAAGCTCAATAAGATGTATCCCTACCAGGTTGGCCGCTACGGTCAGCTTCAGGAGTGGTACAACGATATCGACACCTACAACGATACACACCGCCACACCAACCACCTCTTCGGTCTGCATCCCGGCACCACCATCAACGCTCTTGAAAACGAGGACCTTGTAAACGCATGTAAGGAGACTCTCCGTCAGCGCGGCGACGCCGCCACCGGCTGGTCAATGGGCTGGAAACTCAACCACTGGGCCCGCCTACTCGACGGCAACCACGCTTACATCCTCTTCCAGAATCTCCTCAAAAACGGTACCGCCGACAATATGTGGGATCTCCATCCGCCATTCCAGATCGACGGTAACTTCGGTGGCACAGCCGGTGTATCCGAACTCTTCCTCCAGAGCCACAACGGTATGCTGCACCTCCTCCCTGCTCTCCCCGACAGCTGGACCGACGGCTACATCAACGGCCTGCGCACCCGCGGCAACTTCGAGGTTGACATCGAATACTCCGACGGCCAGCTCGACCGTGCCGTCATTACCTCCAACGCCGGCGAAGACTGCCACGTGCTCTACAACGGCAAACACCTCATCTTCGAGACTGTGGAAGGCGGCGTATATGAAGTAAGCTACGACAAGGATCTCGACGTGCTCACTCGCGACGAACTCGCCAATATCGCCACTGTAGGTTCGGAGCAGCCCAACACCATTGAGGTTCGCAACGAGGGCGGTGCAATCGTAGTAGCCATCGATGGCGCAACGACCGGCGACATCGCTGTTGAGCTCTACAGCGTCACCGGCCAGCTCATCAACTCCACCTCGACCGTGAAGGCCGACAGCCACGCTACAGTATCCTTCGCCGCTCCCGCTACGGCAGGTATCTACTTCGTACGCGTCAACGGCGCTTCCATCTCCGAAAACGCCAAAGTGGTGGTGAAGTAATCCTCCCCTCCACTTTCCCCTGATAAGCCGCGCTATCGTGCCTCCACGCCGATAGCGCGGCTACTTTATCCATTTTTTTCAAAAAAAATCGCCATAAAATTTGGTTTACATTATAAACCTTATTAGATTTGCAGTCGGAAAGAGAGCGGAATCGCGCGACCGCTCTTTTTTAAGAACCAATTGGTTTATAAAATAAACTTAATTTCAATCTCTTTAATCTCATCAAAATGGAAGATCGAAAACTTACCGAAAAAGAATCGCTCGAAGTAATCACCTCGATGATCGCACGTACCAAGCACCGCTATCTCGGCAATGGCAATATACTGCTTATGTGGGGCTACCTCACTGTGGCCGTGAGCATACTTGTGTGGCTGCTCCTCGCCACCACGCACGAGAACTATTGGAACTGGCTATGGTTTGCAATCCCTCTGATCGGCGGTATAGCCACTCCGATTATGGCACGCCGACAGCAGGTCGACGGCGTCACCACTTACAGCGACAAAGTCACCTCACGATTATGGGCAATCTTCGGCATATCGGAAATCTTACTTACGCTATGCTGTCTTGGGTTCAAGCTCTTTGGCGGTGTGTATTGCTGGAGCGCCATGCTCGTATACACACTCATCGCCGCTCCGGCAGCCGAGATCGCTCAGGGGCTAATAGTCCGCGAGTCTTCGCTCACCGGAGGCGGATTAGCGGGTCTGGCCGTAGGATTGGCCACAGTCTGCTGCGTGACAGGCGGCATCACGCTCTATGCGTATTGGTTCATGCCTCTGTTTATTCTCGCTTTCACGGCCATGATGATCGTTCCGGGTCATATAATCAACCACAAATACGGATGCAAATGAAAGAACTGAACCCGCTTCTACATTCGCAGCTACGGCTCGCGGTGATGTCGATACTGATGAATGTGGAGGATGCAGATTTCGTATTTCTCAAGGAAAAGACCGAATCGACTGCGGGAAACCTAAGCGTGCAACTCGACAAACTTTCGTCGGCCGGATACATCTCTGTCGAAAAAGGCATGTCGGGCAAGCGACCGCGGACCACATGCCGAATCACTCCCGCCGGACGTCAGGCATTCGAGGAATATGTCGAAACACTGAAGACGTATCTCAATCTCTGATTTCCGCCGATATTCACACTGTTACAGCACCTCGCCGGGAATGCTGTAACAGTCGTGTAACGAATTTAACCTCCATTAACATTATTAACACTTGATTCTTGTAATAGCATTGTAACTTTGCACCGTAATCAAAAACAAAACCAAACAAAACAAACAATCATTAATTAAACCTCTCAAGAATATCACAGCCATGAACACCTCCTCTTTCCAGTCCGAACTCATGAAGATGCAGAATGTAATGCTCAACTTCGCTTACACTCTCACCCATAACAGCGACGACGCTCAGGATCTGCTTCAAGACACTATGCTCAAAGTGATATCTTCCGAGGACAAATACACGGCCAACACCAACTTCAAGGGTTGGGTGCTGACGATCATGCGCAACATCTTCATCAACAACCACCGCAAGATGAGCCGCATGGCCACCGTTCACGACACATCGGACAATGATTACGTGCTCAATGTTGTCTGCACCGATATGACAGCAGAATCACCTGAGGACTGTTACTCCACTTCCGAAATACAGCAGGCCATCGACGAACTCGACGAAATATATCGCGTGCCTTTCGTAATGCTGGTATCAGGCTATAAGTACAATGAGATTGCCGAAGAGATGGATATCCCCGTAGGCACTATCAAAAGCCGTATCTTCTACGTGCGCCAGCAACTTCAGGTACGCTTCGCCGACCACCGATAATAATATCTCACCCTATAATTTGATTGGTATAGAGCGCGACGCCCTCCCCGGCGTCGCGCTTCATTTCATAATCAGAGGATAGGATAAATTTGCTTGGCGGGAATGGAATAGGGTCTTTAATGCATTCGTATTATACCTATCGGCATTTTTTATTATTACTGTCCGCTAAACTTTTTTGAAGGATTGAAAAATTAGGGCTGACTTCA
>CAMWUX010000100.1 GCA_947177605.1 uncultured Porphyromonadaceae bacterium | reverse complement strand
GCACTACGGCGAGGGCTACAATTAGGCATGCGAGGAGGAGCGTCTTCATCGGATTGCTGAAATTCTATGCAAATATATGAAAGGAATGGCAAAATTTGCCTCAAAGTCAATTTTATTTTGTAACTTGTGGTGCTTTTCGTGAAAGTTTTAACAACTTTTTCAAATCCGACCGCCCGAAGCCTCCGCCAAGGGTCTAAAAACTCAAAAACTTAACTTCAAATATCAAACTATGAAAGTATCCGAACTTCAACCGCAGAATGTGTTTGCCATCTTCGATGCCATCACCAAAATCCCCCGTCCCTCGAAGAAAGAGGAGAAAATCCGTCAGTATATCCTCGACTTCTGCAAGGCTCACGGCCTTGATGCCCGCACCGACGCAGTAGGCAATGTGGCTATCTCCAAACCTGCTACTCCCGGCTATGAGAATGCTCCCAAAGTAGTGCTTCAGGGTCACATGGATATGGTGTGCGAGGCCAACGACAAGAGTTTCGACTTCGAAAACAATCCCATCACCACTATCGTAGACGGCGAATGGGTGAAGGCTGACGGTACCACACTTGGCGCCGACAACGGTATCGGTGTGGCTACAGCTCTGGCTATCCTCACCGACGACACTCTCGTGCATGGCCCGCTCGAAGCTCTCTTCACTATGGATGAGGAGACCGGTATGACCGGTGCCAACAATCTCGGCGAAGGAATGCTCGACGGCGATATCCTCATCAATCTCGACTCCGAGGATGATGCCGAGCTCTTTATCGGCTGTGCCGGCGGTGTGGATACCGTATGTACTTTCCACTACTCGCGCTCCTACGCACCCAAGGACTTCCACTATTTCAAGGTAGACGTAGCCAAGGGGCAGGGTGGTCACTCGGGCGGCGACATCCATCTCGGACGCGCCAATGCCAACAAGCTGGTGGCACGCTTCCTCTATCAGCTCAGCAAGGATTATGAGATCGCCGTGTGCGAGTTCGACGGCGGCAATCTGCGCAACGCCATTCCCCGTGCCGCCCATGCCGTATTCGGCGTACACACCGCTCATAAGGAGCAGGTATGTGCCGCGCTCAACAATTACCGTGCTGTCGTAGAGGCCGAGTACTCCGACCTCGAACCTACTCTCGAAATCTCGATCGAAAGTGTCGACGCTCCCGACTTCAGCATCGACGAGGCTACATCGCTAAAACTCATCTCCGCTATCTACAGCGCTCCCCACGGAGTAGTGTCGATGTCGCGCGAACTCGAAGGGCTTGTAGAGACTTCCACCAATCTTGCTTCTGTTAAGATGGGTAAGGACAATACCGTGGTTGTGACTACCTCGCAGCGCTCTTCCGTTGATTCCCGTAAGTGGGATATCGCCACGCAGGTAGAGGCTCTCTTCGCTGTGGCCGGAGCTGAGGTAGTGCACGGCGAAGGCTATCCCGGATGGCGCCCCAATATGAAGTCGCCTATCATGGAGATGGCATCGGAAGCATATAAAGAACTCTACGGAGTTACCCCCAAGATCACTGCCATACACGCAGGATTGGAGTGTGGCCTATTCCTTGAGAAGTATCCTCACCTTGATATGGTATCGTTCGGTCCCACACTGCGCGACGTACACTCGCCTTCCGAACGTATGCATATCCCTGCCGTTGAGCGCTTCTACGAGCAGCTTAAACTCACTCTGAAAAAGGTTGCCGAAAAAGGCAAGTAATACACTCTTGACTTATCAGCATAGTCCCGTGGTGTAAGCCCCGCGGGACTATGCGCTTTTATACTGATTGCCTATGATTCTGTTGTATATCCCTCTTCTGTTGGCCTCATCCGGGGTAAGCGCATCGCATCCCGATGTTGCCGTTGCCGACAGCGTCGCCATGGAAGTTCTTGCCGATAGTGTGCCGTCTACGATACTGCGTCTCACTGAAGAGGATTACCGCGCCGTGGCTGAGGAACTCGGAGTGGAGACGGCGGCGATAAAAGCCGTGGTCGACATTGAGGCCGGCCTACAGCACGAGGGCTTTTTCGCTCCCGGAAAGCCGCTCGTCAATTTCGATCTTGCGATGTTTCGTCAGCGCGCCCGACACAATAAGATCAATCTGTCGCGCTACTCACAAAGCCATGCCACGGTATTCGCCAGACCCAATGCGCGCCGCTACGGCTCCACTCAGGCCGCGCAACAGGAGCGGCTCCGACTGGCGCGTACGATCCACGACGCTACAGCTATCGAAGGCACTTTCTGGGGGATGTTCCAGATCGGTGGCTTCAACTGGAAGTTGTGCGGATGCAGCGACATACAGGAGTTCGTGCGCCGTATGTCGACTTCCGAACGCGAACAGCTTGAACTCTTCGCGGCCTTCATCAAAAGCATCGGTATCGACAAGGCGCTGCGCAACAAGGACTGGGCTACTTTCGCACGGCGATACAATGGTCCGTCGTATGCTTCCCGCGGATATCATACCCGTATGGCAAAAGCATACCAGCGCCATAAGGCGCTGGAAGCAAAGGGTGATAAATAAGTATAGTCGGATTTACTTTTCCTCTTCCGAGGCGGCAAACTCCATAAGGTAAGCCTTGATGAAGCCGTCGAGATCGCCGTCCATGACGCCTTGCACGTCGGAGGTCTGATGTCCGGTGCGGTGGTCTTTCACGCGGCGGTCGTCAAATACATAGGAGCGTATCTGTGAGCCCCACTCGATCTTCATCTTTCCGGCCTCGATCTTGGCCTGTTCCTCCATGCGATGGTGCAGTTCTTTCTCATATAGTATGGAACGCAACTGGCGCATGGCGTTTTCTTTATTCTTAGGCTGGTCGCGGGTCTCGGTGTTTTCGATGAGGATTTCTTCCTTCTCGCCGGTGTAGGGGTCGGTGAACTGGTAGCGCAGGCGTACGCCCGATTCCACCTTGTTGACGTTCTGTCCGCCTGCACCGCCGGAGCGGAATGTATCCCACGACAGCAGTGCGGGATCTACACGCACTTCGATTGTATCATCGACCAGAGGGGTCACGAATACCGATGCAAAGGATGTCATACGCTTTCCCTGAGCATTGTAAGGGGATACGCGCACCAGTCGGTGCACACCGTTTTCGCTCTTAAGGTAGCCATAGGCAAAGTCGCCTTCCACATTGATCGTACACGACTTGATGCCGGCTTCGTCGCCGTCGAGCAGATTGGCCACGGAGGTCTTGTAGCCGTGCTGCTCACACCAGCGCATATACATACGCATCAGCATTGAGGCCCAGTCCTGACTCTCGGTACCGCCTGCGCCCGAGTTGATCTTCAGCACCACGCCGAGCTTATCCTCCTCGCGGCGGAGCATATTGCGCAGTTCGAGGTCTTCGATCTTCTGTATGGCTTTGTTGTAGAGGGCATCGAGTTCATCTTCGGAGAGTTCGCCATCCTTGACGAAGTCCCAGCCTATCTCAAGCTCGTCGACAGCATCTTCCACTTCGCGGTAGCCGTCGATCCAGCTCTGCAAGTCTTTGATTTTCTTCATCTGGAGGCGCGCTTCCTTGGGGTGTTCCCAGAAATCGGGCACGTGAGTGCGCAGCTCCTCTTCTTCTACCTGGATTTTCTTACTGTCGATGTCAAAGATACCTCCTCAACGCCAGCTTGCGTTCAAAAGTCTCTTTTAATTGTTCCTGTGTAATCATAATTGGTCAATTATTCTCTATATGTGTTATGCATACATAGCATCTATTTCGCGGGCATAGTGGGAATTGATCACCTTTCGCTTGATCTTTAGCGTGTTGGTGAGTTCGCCTGCTTCCATGGTAAAAGCGCGGGGCAGCAGAGTAAATTTCTTGATACGCTCGAAACCGGCAAACGATTCCTGAAGTTTGTCGATACGTTCCTGTATCATGGTGCGGATGTCGATGTTGCGTAGCAGATCCTCGATATTCTGATACTGGATATGCTTCTTGCGGGCGTATTCTTTCAGAGCCTCGAAGGCAGGGATGATGATGGCGGTGACGTATTTGCGCTTGTCGCCGATCACAGCTACCTGATCGATATACTTGTCTTCGCCCAGACGGCTCTCGAGTGCCTGCGGGGCGATATATTTGCCGTTGGAGGTCTTGAACAGATCCTTGATGCGCTCGGTAAGCACGAGGTTGCCCTCGGCATCGATATATCCGGCATCGCCGGTGCGGAACCAGCCGTCGGCGGTAAAGGCTTCTTCTGTGGCTTCCGGCTTATTGTAGTAGCCTCGCATCACTGTGGTGCCCTTCACAAGTATTTCGTTTTCCTCGCCGATCTTCACCTGAATGCCCGGCATGGTGGTGCCAACGGATCCGATCACATAGTCTGTGTCGGGATAGCAGGTAACTGTAGCAGTAGTCTCGCTCAGTCCATAGCCGATGATGATGTCGATGCCGCAACTCTGCAGAAATTCCACGATGTTGGCCGATAGAGGAGCCCCTGCGGTGGGGAACATCTTGCCGTTGGGGATGCCGATTACTCTGCGCATCGGAGCAAATACCTTCTTGTCGAAGAAGCGGTAGCGCCATTCGAGCAAGCGGGGTATGGGTAGTCCGAGACGCTTATATTGGAGATTGCGGCGTCGGCCGCATGCGAGTGCACGTGAGGCGATCCATTTGCGGATACCTTTCATCTCCGACAGCTTCTCCTGCACGCCGGTGTAGACCTTCTCCCAGAAGCGGGGTACGGAACACATACAGGTGGGCTTCACCTCGCGCAGCGAACGCTGGATGTCGTGCGGATCATTATTGATGGCTACACTCATGCCGCTGTACAGACAGAAGTAGGTCCACGCCTTCTCGAAGATATGGCTGAGGGGGAGGAAGCATATCGAAGTGTCGGAATCGGTGAGTTGAGTGAGGCGCTCGCGGTGTATCTCCATGGCTGTGTTGAAGCAGGAGTGGGGAAGGACGGCGCCTTTGGGCTCGCCGGTAGTACCGGAAGTATATATTATGGTGGCGATATCCTCCGCGTCGGAGGCTTCTGTGCGTCGGTCGACCTCGGCTATCGTAGCTTCTGTGGCCTTCTCGCCAAGTCCGATAAGAGAGGTGAAGGGGATAGTGGTGGTGTCGCCTTCCTGAAACTTCACTTCGTCCATCGTCACGATCTGGCGCAGCGACGGACATTTGTCGGCTACGGTGCGGACGAGATCGTATTGAGCCTGTGTGCCTACTAAGAGCATGTGGCATGAAGCATCGTTGATGATGTAGGCCACTTGTTCGGCTGTCGATGTGGAGTAGATCGGAATCGGCACCATGCGGTTGGCATACGCGGCGAAGTCGGTGATCAGTATTTCCGGACGGTTGGCTGAAAAAATGGCTATATGGTCCGATTCCTTGTAGCCGAGGATCTCTAATGCGCGGGCTACGCTATCGACCTGATGGCGGAAGTCGGTCCACGATGTCGGTACCCACGTCTCGGTACCCG
>CAMWUX010000099.1 GCA_947177605.1 uncultured Porphyromonadaceae bacterium | reverse complement strand
CTGACATCCCGTCTGGTCGACCGCGTGCTCCGTCCGCTCTTCCCCGACAACTATCACGCCGACACATTCGTCAACATCACGATGTACTCGGCCGACGGCGAAGAAATGCCCGACGCTCTGGCCGGCCTTGCCGCCTCTGCTGCCATCGCCGTCAGCGACATACCCTTCAACGGCCCCATCTCCGAAGTGCGCGTAGCCCGCATCGACGGTGAGTTTGTGATCAACCCCACATTCGCCCAGCTCGAAAAAGCCGATATGGAACTCATGGTAGGCGCCACCGCCGAAAATATCATGATGGTCGAGGGCGAAATGAACGAGGTGAGCGAAGCTGACCTTCTCGAAGCACTCAAGACGGCCCACGCCGCCATCAAAGAGCAGTGCAAGGCTCAGCTCGAACTCGCCCAGGAGGCCGGCGCCACCATCAAGCGCGAATACTGCCACGAAGTCAACGACGAAGACCTTCGTCGCGACGTACACGAGAAGTGCTACGACAAGGCTTACGCCGTAGCCAAGACAGGCTCCGCCGACAAGCACTGGCGTATCGACGCATTCGAAGCCATCCTCAACGAATACCTCGAATCCATCCCCGAAGAGGAACGCGAAGAGAAGACTCCTCTGGTGAAGCGCTACTACCACGACGTAGAGAAAGAAGCGATGCGCCGCTGCGTGCTCGACGAAGGCATCCGCCTCGACGGTCGCGCCACCACCGATATCCGTCCTATCTGGTGCGAGACCGACTATCTGCCCGGCCCCCACGGATCGGCCGTGTTCACCCGCGGTGAGACCCAGTCGCTCGCTACCGTCACCCTCGGCACCAAGCTCGACGAGAAGATCCTCGACGACGTGCTCAACCAGGGTCGTGAGCGCTTCCTCCTCCACTACAACTTCCCGCCCTTCTCCACCGGCGAAGCCCGTCCCCAGCGTGGCGTAGGCCGTCGTGAGATCGGCCACGGCAACCTCGCCCACCGCGCCCTCAAGCGCATGTTCCCCGAGGACTTCCCCTACGTATGCCGTATCGTGAGCGATATTCTCGAATCCAACGGTTCATCCTCAATGGCTACCGTATGTGCCGGCACCCTCGCACTGCTCGACGCCGGTGTGAAGATGAAGCGCCCCGTGGCCGGTATCGCTATGGGTCTGATCTCCGACGGTGAGAAATACGCCATCCTCTCCGACATCCTCGGCGATGAGGATCACCTCGGCGACATGGACTTCAAAGTCACCGGCACCAAGGACGGTATCACCGCCACCCAGATGGATATCAAGTGCGACGGCCTCTCCTACGAAATCCTCGAGCGCGCTCTTGAGCAGGCTCGTCAGGGTCGTCTCCACATCCTCGGCATCATCAACGACACCATACCCCAGGCTCGCGAAGACTACAAGCCTCACGTGCCCCGCATCGTCACCATGCTCATACCCAAGGAGCTTATCGGTGCCGTGATTGGCCCGGGCGGAAAGGTGATCCAGGGCATTCAGGAAGAGAGCGGCGCCACCGTAAGCATCGACGAGATCGACGAAGGCGGCTTCATCGAAGTAGCTGCTGCCAACAAAGCATCCATCGACCGCGCTCTCGAGATGATCAACGCCATCGTGGCACTCCCCGAAGAGGGCAAGACCTACACCGGCAAGGTGCGCTCCATCCTCGACTTCGGCGCATTCGTAGAATTCATGCAGGGCCGCGACGGTCTGCTCCATATCTCCGAGATCTCCTGGGATCGTCTGCCCGACATGGCCGCATCCGGCCTCAAGGAGGGCGACGAAGTGGAAGTGAAGCTCATCGAGATCGACAAGAAGACCGGCAAATACCGTCTGTCGATGCGCGCGCTTCAGCCCAAGCCCGAAGGCTACGTAGAGCGTGAACGCGCTCCCCGTGGCGACCGTGGCCCTCGTCGCGACCGCAACGACCGTGGTGGTGACCGCAATGATCGTGGTCCCCGTCGCGACCGTGGCGACCGCGCACCCCGCCGCAACGACGCTCCCGCAGAATAATAGTAGATCACTCATTCTACATCACAAATACAGAAGGCTGCGCCAACCCACGGTGCAGCCTTCTTATAATAATTACTACCGGATACAATGAAACAGGAAACACCCGTGCTGCTGCTCACAGGCTATCTCGGCAGCGGCAAGACCACACTACTCAATCATATCCTCACCAACCGACGTGGCATCCGCTTCGCAGTGATCGTCAACGACATCGGCGAGGTCAACATCGACGCATCCCTCATCCAGAAAGGCGGCATCGTGGGGCAGAAAGATGGCGCCGACGACCTTGTCGCCCTCCAGAACGGCTGCATCTGCTGCACCCTCAAGATGGATCTCATCGAGCAGCTTCGCGACCTCATAGCCACCCATGCCTTCGACTATATCGTGATAGAAGCCAGCGGTATCTGCGAGCCTGCCCCCATAGCTCAGACAATCAGCTCTATGCGCAGGATGGACGAGGAATATACCGCCGCCGGCGTGCCCCGCCTCGACTGCATCGTCACCGTAGTCGACGCCATGCGTATGCGCGACGAATTCGGTTGCGGCGAGCAGCTCACGCGCCACGGCATCAGCGAGGACGACATCGAAAATCTACTAATCGAGCAGATCGAATTCTGCAACATCATACTTCTCAACAAGATATCCGAAGTCACCCCCGAGGAAGCCGAGCGTGTGCGCGGCATCATCCGCGCCCTGCAGCCCCGCGCCGAAATCATCGATTGCGACTATGCCGATGTAGCCCTTGAGCGCATCATCGATACCCGGCTGTTCGACTTCGAGAAAGTAGCCACCTCCGCAGCCTGGATCCATGAGATCGAACGCCCCGTCACCGAGGAGGAGGAAGCCGAAGCCCACGGCGATCACCATCATCATCACCATCACGACGAGGATGAGCACGAACACGATCACGAACACCACCATCACCACCACCATCATCATCACGATGAAGGAGAGGCCGAGGAATACGGCATACAGACCTTCGTCTACTATCGCCGCCGCCCCTTCGACCTGCACAAATTCGATCGCTTCCTCGCTACGCAGTGGCCGGCCAACATCATCCGCTGCAAAGGCATCATCTATTTCAGCCACCATCGCGACATGTCGTTCCTCTTCGAGCAGGCCGGCAGGCAGAAGAAACTCACCGAATCAGGCTTCTGGTACGCCACCGCACCCGAAGACGAATTGATCGAACTGATGAAGAGCGAGCCCGGGCTCATGCGTGACTGGGACGAGACCTACGGCGACCGCATGATCAAGCTCGTGATCATCGGCCGCAACCTCGATCGCGCCGCCATCACCGCCTCCCTCGACGCGTGCCTCTCACCCCGCTAATCCGCCCGATAATCTTATAACGCAACGTAAGGGGGTGTGTCAAAATGACAATGACACACCCCCTTTAATGGATTCTCTTATTTAACTATTAACTTCGTCACATACTTTACTACAATTTTTTTAGCGCAAATTTTTTGAATTTCACACCTTCCTTTGGCGTTAGGCGCATAAATGTAACAGCATATAGCCCATTGTCATCCGACATCATAAACAAAACCTCGGCAGGTTTAGAAGGTGAAGGTTGTGAAAAATATATCAATGGGTCACCATCAGCCGTCTTATTAAGTCTATATTTCACTGGCAGACCTTTGATAAACTTCCGATATGAGTCGGAATACAGAATCATATCTGGGGATGCAACGGCATACCCACTCGCTGCATCTGAAACGCCTTCTGTCCATGGAACGAGATTTGGAAGATAATATGTGGAGACACCTGGCATATCCAAAAATGCCTGAAACTTATCCTTTAAAACTCCTGCAGATGCACTAATTTCCAAGATTAATGCTGCTAATAGTATGATAACTTTTTTCATTTATTCTATATGTTAGATCTTTGGCTGTACTCTAAACACCTAATATCACCTCATTCTCTTTCATCGTTTATTATTGCGAAGCATCTCCCAGGCCTCATCCGCTCCCGCAAATTCGTCCTTAAATTTATTGGAAAATTTCTCACCTGTAATTCGATCTTTACCTTCAATTTTGAAGTTTCCATTAGCAAGCACCTTTAGAATCTTATCAAAATCAGTTGGATCAAAGATGGAGATATATCGTAACAAATATCCTCCAGCAATGTTTTCTTCTTTATCGTTTCTCACTTTGACACCACCAATATTTACATCTGCAGGATTTGACATACAATCAGATATATAAATTGTCCAACTACGCGCTCCGTCATTATGAAGATATCCGGTAAACCTTACAGCCGTCTGTATTTTACCATTAGAATCATATAGTTGAACAGGAAGATCAATAGTCCCAGCAAAAGTAT
The DNA here is from genome assembly GCA_947177605.1 of uncultured Porphyromonadaceae bacterium. GTDB lineage: Bacteria > Bacteroidota > Bacteroidia > Bacteroidales > Muribaculaceae > Paramuribaculum. The sequence goes on along the minus strand of CAMWUX010000099.1, from coordinate 1,083 downwards.
CAACAGTCCAATCATGTACCTTAACAGTGTTTCCTTCATTAGATACAACGATGGAATCTTCTACTAAAACTTCTAAGGAGTCGACAATTGCATCGCCATTGGAATCCTCAGTATTCGAGGATTGAGTCTGACAACTAAGAAATAAAACAATAGATACGGTAATAAAACCTGACAATAAAGATTTCATGTAATTAAAATTTAAATGAATGTTGATTAATAGAATATTGTTGATCACTAACACATTATAGTCACTTGCATATCTTTTCTAAATATGAGATTATATCCGAATCCCAGGCATAACCATTTACTATTACAGATTTAGGCACGTCTGTTGGTAGAATACTTGCCAATACAGCTTTACCTTGTGCATCGAGCAACAGATATGATGTAATATCTTCCGAGGACAATTTTGAACCTTCATTAATCAATTTATCAATTACCTCTTTTCGTATATCTAATGTCTCTTCAATGTCTTTCGCTGCTTTTCTTGATAATCCGCGACTAACGTAATACCCCGATAGTCGATAAAATTTCATCATGCTGGCATTTACTCTTGCTTTTACCGCGAGCCTTTCATATGTTTTATCTGACGAAATCTCAGAAATATTCCTTTTGTCATCGATATATGTTTCTGTAAGATAATCTGTCAATTTCTCTATGCTACGATTATATTCTTTTTTGATATTATCATAGGAAGGCATTTCGAAAGCATATCTAGCCTTATCATCTTCTCCGATGTTTATATGGGAATATCGTTCGACAAAAGATTCCAAATCGGCTTTTTCCCTTTCAACATCTGAATCTGATGACGCTTCTGAGTTATCTTTGCCGTTACAGCTTATACAACATAATAGGCCGAAAAAAGCCATAAAATAATAACCAAAAGATAGTTGCTTAAAATATTTCATACCAATGAATAGATATTTATGCCTCTTGACTCCCCTGAATTCGGCGGTTTGATATAGATATAAGAAAAGAGGGGAATTAATCTCACCTCAATCATAGTTACATCAGGCTCGCCAAAGCCTACAGACTGAATGATATATGAGGGTAGAATAAACTGCCCCTCTGAATTGAGTATGC
>CAMWUX010000098.1 GCA_947177605.1 uncultured Porphyromonadaceae bacterium | reverse complement strand
GTCGACCAGACGGGATGTCAGGATCTCATACTCGGATGCGCGGCCTTCGCGCTTCAGGAATCCGCCGGGGAAACGACCGTTGGATGAGAATTTTTCTTTGTATTCAACTGTGAGGGGCATGAAGTCGACGCCCTCGCCGGCTTCTTTAGCCGACACGACTGTGGCAAGGAGCATAGTGTTGCCCATGCGCAGTTCTACCGCTCCATCGGCCTGCTTGGCAAGTTTCCCGGTCTCGAGAGTGATAGTGCGACCGTCGGCAAGCGTGATGGTTTTCTTTACTGGATTTAGCATTTTAAAAATTATTATTCGAATATTCTTTTGCGTACTATTCTAAAAATCGCACAAAGTTACAAATTTTCCTCGGATTCGTGGGTATAATGCCCGAGAAAATAATAACTTTGCACCCCAATTGCACGCAGCATGGTGAAAAGATTGTACAAATCGGTAGCATTGGTGCTTATGGTACTGTTGGTCAACTTCGTGTTTGCCAACACCGTGTTTGTTCACACTCACATGTCGGCCACCGGCTGTCCGGTGACGCACTCCCATCCCTATCTGCCGGGAGGGCATAGCCACACGCAATCCTCAATGGATCAAATCGGGAGCTTCAACCTCGCCGCTTCGGCGTTTCAAGGGGCGGTATCAATTGAGGCACCTATGGTGCATGAGGAGCGGAGCGCAATTGCCGACGAGGCCGTATGCCCGTCGGCTGTCGGATACACCGGCCACGCGCCGCTGCGCGGACCGCCTGCCTCTGTCGCCTGACAGATAGACAGACAAATCCAATTTCCGACACCATTCATTTCCACGATTCTTTATGCTCAAGAAAATTCTTTTTGCGGCTATGGCTTTTGCCATGGCTGCCGATGCATCGATATATGCTTCCAATCTCCCTGCGCCTACCGACGCCAACATTGTAGGCCACGTGGTCGACGCCGCCGATGGCGAACATCTTCCATTCTGCCTCATCACTCTCGAAGGCAGCAAACTTACAGTAATGACCGACGCTTCGGGACACTACACCCTGCGTGATCTAAAGCCGGGACACTATACGCTCACAGCCGCCTATACAGGCTATTCGCCGGCCAGCCTCTCAATAGATGTGGAGGCGGGCAAAACGGTCGAGGCTAATTTCGAACTTAAGGCCGACGCATTCATGCTCGATCAAGTGGTGGTGACCTCCAACAAGCGCGAGACACGCCGCCGCGAGTCTCCGAGTCTTGTCAATGTCACTGCGGGCTCACTGCTGAGCAATATAGGCGCCTGTTCGCTTGCCGACGGTCTTGATTTCCAGCCCGGTGTGAGGGTGGAGAACGATTGCCAGAACTGTGGCTTCACTCAGGTGAGAATCAACGGTCTCGACGGTCACTACTCGCAGATACTGATGAATTCGCGCCCGGTGTTTTCCGCCTTGACAGGTGTGTATGGTCTGGAGCAGATACCGGCCAATATGATCGACCGCATCGAGGTGATGCGCGGCGGCGGATCGGCTCTCTTCGGATCGTCGGCCATCGGTGGTACCATCAATATCATCACCAAGGATCCGCAGGTCAATTCGGCACAGCTATCGCATAGCCTCACATCTATAGGTATCAGCGGCAGTCTCGACAACAATACTACGATCAACGCCTCGCTGGTGACTGACAACAATCTGGCCGGTATAATGATGTACGGCCAGAGCCGCACCCGCGACGGCTACGACCATAACGGCGACGGCTACACGGAGATAGCCACGCTGCGCAGCCAGACGCTCGGCGCCCGTATGTTCGTGCGCCCGAGTCATTCGAGCCGCCTTTCGCTCGAATATCACACCACCCACGAGTACCGTCGCGGAGGCGACCGTCTCGATGAGCCACCGCATCAGGCGATGGTGGCCGAGGAAGTCGATCATAATATTCACGGACTCGAAGGCACCTTTGACCTGTGGATGCGCGATGCCGCCGATCATCTCTCGGTATTCTCCGCCATGCAGGCCACGCGCCGCAAAAGCTACTACGGTTCCGAACAGGATCCCAACGCCTACGGGCGCACATCCGATCTGGTGGTTACGGCCGGCGCACAGTGGGATCATTCGATGAAGCACTTCCTTTTCAGTCCGGCCGAGCTTGTGGCCGGCGTGGAATATAACTACAACCGCCTCCACGACGTCACGATAGGCTATAATCACGATGCTATGCAACAGATCAATATCGGAAGCGCCTATCTCCAGAACGAATGGCGCACCGAGCGCTGGGGCTTCCTCGTTGGCGCCCGCCTCGACAAGCATTCGCTTATAAGCAATCCGATCGTATCGCCCCGCGCCAATGTGCGCTTCAATCCGTCGGACAAGGTGAACCTTCGTGTCTCCTATTCCACCGGCTTCCGTAGTCCGCAGGCCTATGACGAGGATTTCCACGTGGCCATAGTGGGGGGCGAGCGCGTGGTGACGGTGCTCGCTCCGGGGTTGAAGCAGGAGAGTTCGCAGAGCGTGAGTGCGTCGGTCGACCTATATTATACATTCGGGTCGGTACAGACCAACTTCCTTGTCGAGGGCTTTATGTCGGATCTTCACGACGTATTCGCCCTGCGCCAGCTCGATGAGCCGGATGCCGAAGGAAATGCCGTGCTTGAGCGCTACAACGGCAGCGGTGCCCGAGTGATGGGCGTGAATCTCGAGGCCAAAGCCTTCTTCTCGTCGCATTTCGATATGCAGGCCGGTGTCACGCTGCAGCGCAGCCGCTACAAGCGGCCCGAGCAATGGAGCGATAATCCGGATGTGGCACCCGTAAAGCGGATGTTCCGCACCCCCGATGTCTACGGCTATCTTACCGCCAATGCCGAGATCGTCCACGGGCTGAAAGCCGTGGTATCCGGTACGCTGACCGGCCCGATGCTCGTGCAGCATCTCGAAGGATCGGGCACCCCCATAGATGTAGCGGTAAAGACTCCGGCATTCTTTGACTTAGGTGTGCGCCTGAGCTATACGATGAAAGTGCTCGGGCGCGTGAGCTTGACGTTCAACGCCGGTATTACCAATATCCTCAACTCATATCAGCGCGATTTCGACACCGGCTATCTCCGCGACTCAGGCTACATCTACGGCCCCACGATGCCCCGCTCACTTACCTGCGGCCTCTCTGTTGCCCTATAAGGGGCTTGGTTGTGGTGTATGCGGCATGAAGCATAGCGCATAGAGAGTTAAATGTTTAGTTGTTTGATTCAGAACAATTAGCTAATTTTGCATTGAAAAAAACTGTACCGTGGAACAAATATTTTCAATAGGATGATAATTTCCAGAGATTCATATCTGCAGAAACTGGTTGATAGACGTCATAATGGCATGATCAAGATTGTGACAGGATTGAGGCGCTGTGGCAAGTCGTTTCTCCTTTCAACTATTTATGCTAACTGGTTAAGGGATCATGGAACAGACAGTAGTCATATAATAAGTATAAATCTCGAGGACAGGCGTAACAAAAGACTTCGTGATCCGGACGAGCTTTTAGCATTTATAGATTCCAGACTGACAGATGATGAGGTACATTACATAATGATTGATGAGATTCAACTTGTGGCCGAGTTTGAAGATGTATTGAACAGTTATCTGAATATGCCTAATGCTGATGTATATGTGACCGGTAGTAATGCCAGATTTCTGTCAAGCCAGGTGCGTACTGAATTTGCTGGTAGAGGAGATGAGATAAGACTATATCCTCTTAGTTTCCGCGAATATTATTCCGCTATCGGAGGAGAGGTGGCTAAGGCGTTGACTGACTATATGATATATGGTGGGATGCCTCAGGTTGTGTTGAAAGATTCGGAAAAGGACAAGAGAGCATTTCTGAAGGCACTCTTCGCAAGAACCTATATCAGAGACATTGTGGAAAGGAATAAAATCAGAAATAAGGATGTGCTTGAGGATTTTATGAATATTCTCGCTTCCTCAATAGGAGGACTGACTAATCCTACAAAACTTTCCAATACTTTTGAGAGTGTCAAGCATGAGAAAGTCAGCCGGAACACATTGTCGGCTTATCTGGAATATATATGCGAGTCATTCCTGATGGAAAAAGCAACCAGATATGATGTCAAGGGAAAGAAATATATCGAAAGTCTCAGCAAATATTATTTTGCGGATTGTGGATTGAGAAATGCAAGGCTAAATTTCCGTCAGATAGAATACACTCATCTGTTAGAGAATGTAATATATAACGAGTTGTTAATACGCGACTTTAGCGTAGATGTTGGTGTCGTGCCGAAAAATGAAAGAAATGCCCATGGCCGAGAACGTCAGTACTACGAGATTGACTTTGTATGCAACAATGGAAGTCAGCGTTACTACATACAGTCTGCTTATAGAATGATTGACGAAGCTAAGGTGATACAAGAATCGGCTTCTTTAATGCGTGTTGACGATGCGTTCAAAAAGATTATCATTCTTGGAGAATATACGCCTGTTTTGCATACGGAGGATGGAATAACGATAATAAGTATTTACGATTTTCTATTGAAAGAAAATTCTTTGGAATTGTAACCTCTGTGTTTTATATGCAAACTGCTTGATGCTAAGTTGCTATTTTCGCTTTTGAATCAGGATCGGTTCGATTTGCTGTTCTCAGCCCTTTACATACCTCGAAGGATTAGCCTGTCAAAGTGTGATTATGCGGTGGCTCACGGCTGTGGCGGCGGCATAGACGCGCAGCAGGCGTGTGGCCTCTGCGGCTATAACTTCCGGAGTCTGCTCGTCGGCAAAAATGTGGATCGTGATGAGCACCCGGCGCGTCGTAGCTTCGATCTTGGTGCGTTCGTGATCGGAGGTCATGGAGCCAAACGCACCGGCGGCATCGCGAAGCACAGGTAGCCCTTCAATATTGAGTTCGCCGCGGCCGATACCGGTATATGGCTCTCCGGCACGGCCTACGCCGAGAGCGATCTCGCTACCTTCTATCTTGTCGCGGTCGAATACACCTACCGCGCACCCCGTCGATAATGACAGCAGATTGCCCAAATCCACGAGCGCATCTACGCTATATAGTCCCAGACCGCGCACTATGCGCCGGTGAAGCTGTTCCTGCGAGGGGCGGTAGCGGTTGGGATCCTTGCCACAGGCCTTGTAGGCAGCGCGTGTGGCGGCAATGTTGGGGCGGCGGTTGATGTCAGCCACCTCCAAGCGTCTCTGCAGATCAGCGGCCAGAGCGTCAATTTCAGCGGTAAGCGCCGGAGGAGTCGGCCCATTGGTCACGTCAGCCTCGATGGCAACCATAGAGTAAGTGCTCACCCGTGAGGCGAATTCAGGAGATATGGATATGGAAGTGCTCATCGGCATAGAATTTAACGGAAATGGGGATAAAAAAAGAATGAGTAATGAAAACCGAAGTTTTACAATTACTCATTCTCCTCTCTCCTCAGCGGTGCGGACGGGACTCGAACCCGCGACCCC
>CAMWUX010000097.1 GCA_947177605.1 uncultured Porphyromonadaceae bacterium | reverse complement strand
ATCCCACCGGTACGGTGAAGGTACATCTCGATGATGCGGGCATTCCGCAGTACGACATCACGGAGAATGTAGCGTGGGACAATATCCCGTTTACGCCCGAACTCGAAGCGCTGGCCAGACAGACCCGCGCCGTATGCTTCGGCTCGCTGGCACAACGCAGCGAGGTGTCGCGCGACACGATCCGCCGCTTTCTCGATGCGATGGGAGAGGACACTCTCGTGGTATTCGATATCAATCTGCGCCAGCATTTCTACTCCGAAGAAGTGATCACGGAGTCGATGCGCAGGTGCAACATACTAAAGATCAACGACGAGGAGCTGGAGATCGTAAGCCGGATGCTGGAGCCCGGCACTTCGGATATCGAAGCTAAGTGTCGTTGGCTTATGGAGAGGTTCGATCTGAAGATTCTCATTCTCACCTGTGGTGTCAACGGCAGCTATGTGTTTACCCCATCCGTGCATTATTTCCTTCCCACGCCCATAGTGAAAGTAGCCGATACCGTAGGCGCCGGCGATTCTTTCACAGCCGCGTTCGTGGCCTCCCTGCTCAGGGGTAAGAGTGTGGAGGAGGCTCATGTTACGGCCGTAGAGACATCGGCCTACGTATGCTCGCAGCACGGCGCGATGCCCATTCTCCCCTCGTCGCTCACGTCGGGTCTTTAATTATTTCTGACCAAGACTTTGCGCCCGGCTATGATGCAGATGCCCGACGGTAGCGGACGGCGTGTCACCCGGCATCCGGAGAGATCGCAGACCATGACATTACCGGGCACATCGGCGGTAACAGTCTCTATGGCGGCGGAAGTATCGAGCGAGAGCGTAAGCGATATATCGCCGCTGCCGAGAAAAGCTCTCACACCATCTGCCGTAGCATTGTCGATATGACCCAGACGAGTGTAGCTCCAGGTATTCGATCCGTAGAAAATCACCATATTATTGCCCTGATACAGCATTATATCGCCGGGGGCGGTGGTGATCTGACTGTTGGATGTGGGGAGCGACTGAGGTAGCTCGCCTACCTTCTCGAATCCGCCGTAATCGACCATGCTGACGGTGATGGGACCGGCAGCGAGTTGTGTGAGCAGGGCGGCGGTAGCATCGTTGTCAACCAATGTGGCCGTGGCGTAACGGTCGCCGACGGAAAGTAGAATTTTTGTCTGAGCGGACGCCATAATCGAAAAAGTTGCCAGCGTGAGGGAAAGTAGAATTTTAATAATATGCATAGATCTCTATATCTCTGATCGGCAGCAAAGTTAGCAATAATCCACTCATTGCCCGATACCCCGATCAAGGCAATCGCAACCCCGATTACGGATTATTATCACTCCAAAAATTAGACTTATGTTGCGTTACTTCGCAGAATCTTATAAATTTGCACAAATACAACGATTACCGCGATACTGACCCATGCTGATTGACGACAGGATTTTACAAAACACCCATCCGGCAGTAGCCGGCCTCTTCCGCCGCTGGCAGCAGTATCTCTACCATGACGTCGACTTCAGTATGCCTGACAGCGGGATACACTCCTACGCTCATACCGAGCGCGTACTGCTCCATGCCCTCACCCTCGGCCACGAGATTATGAAAGATGATCCAGAAGCTCTCGATATCCTCGCCCATGCCGCCCTATTTCACGACACACGCCGGCAGGATGACTATCTCGACACGGGCCACGGAGCCCGCGGAGCAGTGGCCTACGACCAGCATTGCGCATCCCATCCCGCCATCACTTTCCATCCCGAATCGACATTCCTGATGCGCTACCATGATCTCGATGATACCAAAGGAATAGAGAGTATCCGCAAGCATTTCGGCAGCAAAGCCGACCGTGTGCTGCGGCTCTACTCCATCTTCAAGGATGCCGACGCACTCGACCGCTGGCGCCTCGGCTCTTGCGGGCTCGACCCCGCGTTTCTGCGCAACGAAGCCGCCAAGAAGCGAGTGGAATATGCCCGGCAACTCGTAGCTGCCACTACCGACCCCGAGCGGCTCGATTACATCGACCGGCTCGTGAAGTCTACCATGTCGGACCGTATGCTCCTCATCATCGATCCGCAGGTCGACTTCATATCCGGCTCTCTGCCTGTACCGGGAGCTGTAGATGCGATGGCAGCTCTGGCCGAATACATCAAAGCCAACGGCGGAAAGTATAAAGTGAAAGTAGTCACGGCCGACTATCATCCGGCCGACCATATATCGTTTGCCGACAACGGCGGTCAATGGCCCGCACACTGCGTAGCCGGCACTCCGGGAGCCGATATCGATGCCGCCGTCGACGACGCACTGCAGGCCACACCCGGCGAGACATACGTATTCTTCAAGGGCCAGTCGCGCGACTGCGAGCAATACTCCATATTCGACAATCCAGAGGCCGCAGAAGCCATCACACGCATTGCATCCGACGATCATATACGGCATATCGACATCTGCGGTCTGGCCGGCGACGTGTGTGTGCTCGCTTCGCTTCAGGGAGCCATGCAGCTGATGCCCGACGTATCATACAGCGTACTCACCGCCTTCGCCCCTTCGATCGACGGAGGCACGAGATTAGCCGATTTTACCACTGAACACTCTATACCATGCGACAGATAATCCGCCACTTCACCGACGACGACCTCTATAAATTCACCATGTGCTGCGCCGTGATCGACAACTTCCCGCGCACACAGGTAAAATATCAGTTCAACGACCGCGACAACACCATCTATCCCCCCGGCTTCGCCGACGAGCTCCGCCGGCAGATAGAGATGCTCGAAAGCGTGGTCATCACCCCCGAGGAGATCGAATTCATGCGGCGCAGGTGTACATACATTCCCGACTGGTTCTACAGCTTCCTCAAAGGCTTCCGTTATGACAGCCGCTGGGTCACCGTGAGTCAGGACGCCACAGGCCACCTCGACATCCGCTTCGAAGGCAGTTGGGCCAACACCATCCTGCTTGAAGTCAAAGTGCTCGCCATCATCTCTGAACTCTACTATATGATGACCGGCGAAGACCGACACTTCGACTACACCGACTACTACACCCGCTCATACTCCAAAGCCGGCCGCCTCATCGAAGCAGGCTGCACATTCAGCGACTTCGGCACCCGCCGCCGCGCCTCGTTTGAAGCCCAGGAGACTGTGATACGCGCTATGAAAGAGTGCGGCGAAACGATCCCGGGCCCCGGCCGATTCACGGGCACAAGCAACGTGTATCTGGCCATGAAGTACGACCTCACTCCCATCGGTACCATGGCCCACGAACTCATCTGCGCCCTGGCCGGAATGTACGGACCCCAGATGGCCAACCATCTCGCCATGGAGGTATGGTCGCAGACCTACCGCGGAGCACTCGGCACATTCCTCTACGACACCTACGGATGGCAGATATTCAGCCTCAACTTCTCCGAAGACTATGCCAATATGTTTAAGGGTCTGCGGGTCGACAGCGGCGACAACTACGCCCAACTCGATCTCATCGTCGACAAATACCGCAGCCTCAACATCGACCCCGCCACGAAGCAGGTAGTATTCAGCAACGCCCTCGACGTGGATCGCGCCATAGCCATACACCAATATGCCCAAGGCAAATGCATACCATCCTTCGGCATCGGCACTCACTTCACCAACGACTTCCCCGGCATCCGTCCGCGCAACATCGTGATCAAGCTCATCGCCGTCAAGATCACCGAGTCGTGGCCCTTCTACTGCTCCACCTGCAAGCTCAGCGAAGACCGAGGCAAATACACCGGCGACCCCGACACCGTAGCCCGCTTCCTCGCCGCCCTCCACCTCAACGGGAGGAGTGACGCGGAGCAGGGTCTTTCTTCCTGATGAGTATCCTCTTGAGCCGACGGACGAGCGGCACATCGATGTAGCGGCTCACAAGCAGCGACACCACTATCACCGTGAGAAGGGTCATGACAAAAAACGATACATTGCCGTAATCCACTCCTGCAAAATTCAGCACTCGGCGCAGGCCGTTCATCAGCGGCAGATGAAGGAGATAGAAGCAAAAACTCGCATTGCCGAAAGCCACGAGCGCCCGGCTGTCAAGCAATCGCGACAGCGCCCCGCCCGCCTTGTCCATCAGGCTGAACACCAGTATCGCCACCAATGTAGGTATCCACCACACGGCCTGGCTCAGCCATGTAAATGACAACCCTGCGGCCACACACGCCGCGATGATATACAGCGCTACGGGCACACACTCCACCATAGTCTTGGCCACAGGCGACAATCCCCGCACCTTAGCGGCAAAGCCGGTGACGCGCAGCGATGCAAAAAGTTGCCACAGGAGCATACCCAACACGAAATCGAGCAGACGCACTACCGGTATGACCCGTGTAAGCCACGTCTGGGCGCTCTCTCCCAGGCGCAATGCCCCTGTCGACAGAAATACCACATAAGCGGCCATCAACGCGCCCCAGGAAGCTACAAAAAGCTTTCGGTGTCGTTCGTAGCACCATATCAGCAGCGGGAACATCAGATAGCAAAACAGCAGCGTCGACAGGCACCACGACGGAGTATTGCATCCGTAGTAGATATACTGATCCGGGAACCACGACTGCACGAGCAGCAGATTGGGCACAATCTCCGAAGCAGCATAGTCCGTGAACTTATAAGCCACCACAGCCCATAGTGCCAGACACCCAAGATGAAGCGGGAAAATCCTGATCAGACGGCGCAGCACGAAGTCCTTGTAGCCGATACTGGCCCGCTCAATACGCGATTCATATCCCGCGCATAGCACGAAGCCGCTCAGCACGATGAAGTATTCCACACCCATAGTGCCGCCGTCGTAATACGCGCGGTCGCCTGCCCCATTCACGACGAAGTGGCTCAGGAAAACCATCACGGCAAAGAAGCCGCGCAGCGACTGCAAAGAATTAATCATACCACAAAAATAACGAAAAACCTCTGAATCCGCATCCTTTACGCACTAAAATACTTACCGCGCTCCTCTGCCGCGCCGAGGCATCAGTCATGGAGCGGATCAAGCGCAGGATCATAATACGGCGTCTCTACCCCACACAATCCGAGAACCATCTGCCCGAGATCACCGAGCGAAAACGGCTTCCCGGCGGCTCCACGCAGCCGCTGTACAAGCTGCGGATACCGCTCCATAAACTCCGGCGACATCCACACGAAGAAAGGCACGGAAAACTGTCGCTCCACCCACGCGGGATCATCGGGCATCTGCTTGTTGCGAGCCGCCATAGGTGCCAGATCCCAACAGTCCTCACCATGGTCGGAGAAGTAAAGCATCACAGTAGGAGCCTGCGCATATCGCGCCGCGATTGCGGCCACTACCGAGTCATTATAGAGCGTCGCATTGTCATAGTCGGCCACCTCAGCACGGCGCTCCTCAGTGAGCCACGGTCGCTCCACCGTAATATCACGTGCCGTGAAATGCAGCGCACCCTTATAGCGTGCCGACGCCGGAAAATGCTGCCCCTTCAGATGATATATCACCAAC
>CAMWUX010000096.1 GCA_947177605.1 uncultured Porphyromonadaceae bacterium | reverse complement strand
CTTCGTGAAAGGCGGCAAATTCCCCTCGGGCCACGTTCACGACAACGAAGCTCTCCGCCGCCGCGGCATCGGTTGCTCTCATTCCGACGACTGACTACATATCATTAATCATACGCATAAACAAGTATTTTACAAAACCGACACTGAAATGAAAAAGTTTTCATTTTTTGCAATTGCATCGCTCTCCCTCTTCGCTGTATACACCTCCACTACCGGTTGCTCTTCGTCGGCCGACAACAACGGAGCCGACTCGCTCACAGTCGATGAGCTTAATGTCGACACCTTCGTTTCCGAAGGCGACACCATCGTGACCGTAGGCGCTCCCCGCATCCGCTTCATCGACGAGGACTCCCTTCTCGCCAACTACAATCTTGCCAAAGACTTCCAGGAACTGATCACACGCAGCCAGTCGAAACTCGTATCAGCCCAGCAGTCGCGCGAGAACGAACTCGCCCAGCTCGGCCAGCAGATCGAGACTAAGATGCGCAATCAGGCCTACGCCTCCGAACAGGAATACAACGCCGATATGCAGCGCGCTCAGAAGAAGCAGCAGGACGCCCAGAACTATCTCGCCAACCTGCAGCGCACAACTGAGCAGGAAGTAATGCAGATGCAGGCTCAGATCACTGACTCTATCGAAGCTTATCTCAAGAGCTACTGTAAGGCAAATGGTATCGATGCCGTGCTGAAGAAAAATGCAGCTGCCTTCTACTTCGATCCCCGCTTCGACGTGACCAACCAAGTGATCCAAGGCCTCAACGCCCGCTACAACAAAGTACAGAAATAATCCGCTCAATTTTATATTATAACAAAGGCTGCCTTCTCCGGTAGCCTTTGTTATAGTATCATATAGAAAACGAAACTCGTGGGCCAGTCATACCAAGGAGAAGAGAGTTCTGGCGGAAGCGGTGGTGGCAGCTGCCACTTCATCGGTGGAGACGCCAAGATGAGAAGCCACACAATCGGCCACGAGCGGCAGCATCGAACTATCGTTGCGCTTACCGCGGTAGGGTGTCGGCGCAAGATACGGCGAATCCGTCTCAAGAAGCACCCGGTCAAGTCCGACGGCAGGCAGCAGAGCCGGTACGGCAGACTTTTTGAAAGTGACGATGCCGTTGACGCCGAAATACATATCAGCTCGGCGGCGCACGGCCTCCACATCGGCGGGTGTGCCCTCGAAGCTGTGCATCACTCCCCGCAACGATGGATACGCCTCCATCACTTCAAGCGTAGGAGCGAGAGCCTTGCGGCAATGTATGATTACCGGCAGTCCGCGCTTACAGGCTTCCGCGAGCTGACGGTCAAGCACCTGCATCTGCGCATCGCAGTAGGTAGAGTCCCAATATAGATCCATGCCTATCTCACCGATAGCCACATAGCGCGCCGAGCCATCTAATTCAGCCAGAATCTCTGAGAGTGTATCCTTCCATCCCTCCCCCACTTCCGTAGGATGCAGCCCTACGGCCATAGATGTGAGTTGCGGATAAGCCTTAGCCATCGCTTTCATAGCCGGAAGCGACTGCAGATCGATATTGGGAAGGATGAGATGCTCCACCCCGGCAGCCACGACGCGATCCATCACTTCGGAGCGGTCGGCATCGAATTCGGGCAGATAAAGATGTGTATGGGTATCGATCAGCATCAGTTGCTACGAGTGCTGCTTTTACTTGCCAGATCGGTAAAGAAATTGGCATCTACAGGCTTCAGACCGAGGCGTGCGATGCATCGGTTGGCATCGGCGATATAGCGCTCGATAACTTCGCGACAGCGCTCGGGCAGACCGAGATCGTCATACACCCTCTTGATGCGTTCGATCTTATGATATTGTTCGGAAGGCATGGCCAGCTCCTGAGCCACTACGCCCGTAGTGTCTTCGGCCAGTGCTGTGATGAGAAGCCACGTCTTTTTATCGTTGACGATATCGCCGCCGATCTCCTTGCCAAACATTATGGGATCGCCGTAAGTATCGAGATAATCATCGCGGAGCTGGAAGGCAAGCCCGAGCAGCTCCCCGAAGCGGTAGGCATACTTCTGACACTCGTCGTCGGCACCGGCCACGATGGCGCCCATCCGGCACGCACATCCCAGAAGCACCGACGTCTTAAGTCGGATCATATCGAGATAGTCGTCGACCGTCACATCCGTGCGGTCTTCGAAGTCCATATCATACTGCTGGCCCTCATATACCTCCATCGCAGTGCGGTGGAGGAGGCGACGGCAACCCGTGGCAGTCGTTGCATCGACACCATCGTTGACGATTTCTGACGCTATCGAAAGCATGGCATCGCCGGAGAGAATGGCCGTACGCTCATCCCAGCGCACATGCACCGTAGGACGGCCGCGCCGCATATCGGCGTGATCCATCACATCGTCGTGAAGGAGAGTGAAGTTATGAAACATCTCGATAGCCAAAGCCTGATTGACCGCATCAGCGGCCGAGCCGCCGAGAGCCTCACACATCGCCATGCATAGTATCGGGCGGATGCGCTTGCCTCCGCAGTCCATAGCATAGCGGATGGGATCATACAGGCCGGCCGGAGTATCGGGCAAGCGATAGCTCCGGATGGCTTCTTCGATAAGATTGCGGTAATAATCGATGTCGTGGATCATGATGCCGAAGCGGGGGATTAAGCACTGTGATTACAGCGAGAGCGCTATGTTGTTTTCCTGAGCGATGCGGCGCATATTCATTATCGCGTAGCGCATACGGCCGAGGGCGGTGTTAATGCTCACGTTGGTCTTGTCGGAGATTTCCTTAAACGACATATCGCCGTAGTAACGCATCTTGAGCACCTCGCGTTGGCTCTCGGGAAGAGCCTCGATAAGACGGCGCACATCTTCGCTGATCTGCTCGCGCACCATGCAGTCCTCGATATTCACATCACAGAGATCGCGGCGGTTAAGCACGTCGTGGGATGCGATATCGTCGGCCGAAACCAGATTTTCGCTCTTCTCCTGACGGTAGTAGTCGATAATAAGGTTGTGGGCAATACGCGATATCCAGGCTAAGAATTTGCCCGACTCGGCATAGCGTCCTTGCTTGATAGTGGTGATAGCCTTCATGAAAGTCTCCTGGAAGAGATCATTGGCCACGTCGGCGTTCTTCACCACCGAAAGGATATAACTGTAGATTCTTCCCTGATGCCGACGCAGTAGTGTGTCGAAAGCCTGATTGTCGCCTTTGGAATATGCGGCAACGAGTTGCTCATCGGAAAGAGCGGTAATTGGAGTTGTAGTTGTCTTGGTCACTGTCTGACTAATTAATGGTTAGAGTAGCAGTGGATCGATAGGCAAACGTGTTTTTTGAGGTTAGAGGATGGAGATTATTTTGATAAAAAATGACTCAAGCGGAGTCTTTGTCTAATGTTTTGCAAAGGTAATGAATGGAAGGCATATCCACAAGCCCGATTCATCAGTCTTCGCCTGATTTAACATTATTTGTGCGAAATCGGTTCGCCCGCCACACAATATTCCGTATCAGAGCATCGATAGATAGCGTTGACCTGTATCTGGCAGAAGCACCACGATAGTCTTGCCGTCGCTCGAAGGGCGTTTTGCCACCTCGATAGCTGCAGCCAGAGCGGCGCCTGATGATATGCCTGCGAAAATGCCCTCTTTAGCAGCCAGTTCGCGCATGGCTTTGAAAGCTGCGTCATCGCTCACCTCGATCACTTCGTCTACGAGCGAAGCGTCGTAGTTGCCGGGGACGAAGCCCGCTCCTATGCCCTGAATCTTGTGTGCCCCGGCCTTACCGCCCGACAATACGGGCGATGATGCCGGCTCCACTGCCACAGCCTCGATTTCAGGCTTCCTGGCCTTGAGCGCAGCAGCCACACCCGAGAGCGTGCCTCCGGTACCGACGCCGGCTACGAAGATATCCACTTCGCCATCAGTATCGCGCCAGATCTCCTCACCGGTGGTGCGGCGATGAACTTCGGGATTGGCCGGATTGTCAAACTGACTCATTATCATACTTCCGGGTGTGGCATCGCGGATTTCCTCAGCCCTACGGATAGCGCCTGCCATACCCTCAGCGCCTGGCGTGAGCACCAGTTCGGCTCCGAGCGCGCGTAGCAGTGTCTTGCGCTCCTCGCTCATAGTCTCGGGCATAGTGAGAATCACCTTATACCCCTTCACCGCGCCTATCCACGCGAGCCCCACGCCGGTGTTGCCGCTCGTTGGCTCGATGATAGTGGCTCCGGGATTAAGACGTCCGGACTTCTCTGCGTCCTCGATCATAGCCAGAGCGATACGATCCTTGGCGCTTCCGCCGGGATTGAAAGCCTCAACTTTGGCGAGAAGACGTGCCTTAAGGCCGAGCGATTTTTCGATATTGGTAAGTTCGACGAGAGGCGTATTACCTATAAGTTCGAGTGCGTTTTTGTATATTTTCATTTTGAGGGAGATATAGTACTTATTCTGTTTGAACTTGTGTAAGGCGGTTGGAGCACACGCGAATACGGCGCTACCGATTCTGTAAGCCACACATTACCACCGATCACCGTATCGTGGCCTATGGTCACTCGACCGAGGATAGTGGAATTGGCATAGACCGTCACGTTATCCTCCAGGATCGGATGGCGCGGCACATCGACCGGCCGACCATTGTCGTCGAGCGTAAAATTCTTGGCTCCGAGCGTCACGCCCTGATATATCGTCACGTGATTGCCTATTATACAGGTCTGGCCGATCACCACACCCGTGCCGTGGTCAATAGCGAAATATTCTCCGATACGCGCACCCGGATTGATATCGATACCGGTGCGTGAGTGAGCCAGTTCGGTAAGAATACGCGGAAGCACCGGCACATCGAGCAGCACGAGCTGATGCGCCAGGCGGTAGTGTACCATCGCCTCCACCACCGGATAGCTCAGTATTATCTCGCCATAGTCAGTCGTAGCCGGATCATTGTCGAAGATAGCCTGCACGTCGGTATAGAGCAGTCGCTTGATCTCAGGCAGACGCTCCACCAGAGCGAGAGCCTTGTCATTGCCACAGCACACGATACCCTCCTGCGACTGACCGCCGCGGGCGGCCATACACTTGCATATCTCTTCGGAGAGCAGACGATACAGACGGTCCACACTCACCATAAGCCGCGCATCGGTCATCGACCGGCAGCCGCGGAGCTGATCGAGAAAGTCGGGGAATACGATAGCCTTAAGTTGCTCCACGATCAGACGCAGATTGTCGACCGACGGCAGCGGCCCCTGCCATTCTGGCTCTATCTGCCGACCTTCCACAGTGATATCGTTCAGCCCGTCGACAGCGCGGGATATCGCCTCCTCCACGCGCGGCTCGGCGCCCCGCAGATCGGAAAGCGGACGCTTGGCACACACAGATGTATCCGTAGTATTTTGTTTCATATTATTCAAACGAGTATCCGCCGGATAAGGTTCACATAAGCGCCTCTGCCGGCAATATGTTAAAATTCGGAGTGATTACAATATTCCTCGGACGGGGGCGTTTGATTAATGTAAACCATTCATCCTCTCATCCGATTCACCATCGTATATGATGGATACCCCCAGCCAGGTATCATTTTCAGCGGTCGCCGGGACCCCATCAGCCGAGTCCACCCGAGCGGAAAGTCG
>CAMWUX010000095.1 GCA_947177605.1 uncultured Porphyromonadaceae bacterium | reverse complement strand
TGCATTATACGGTTAGCCTGTAAGCCTCACCAACCCGAAATATCTACTGACCCCAAATTATGTCTTAGGCAGACGAACCGAGAACCATAGGTTTGCCCCAATGTTGTGATTGCTTTATGAATGACATTAATGATTTAATGCTTTCATTAGGACTTATAGACCTTAATGAACTTGATCCTACGATAAAGTCAGATATCAGGTATGCAACCGTAAATAATTTTACCGGTAAGATCTTGTATGATAAAACTTTCGGCGTGTTCTTGGAAAGGCGATTGGCATATGCTGTATGTGCTGCCAACAATAAATTGAAAGAAATGTGTGAGGGATATAGTCTGGTAATTTTTGATGCAGCCCGCCCTCTAACCATACAGAAACATATGTATGATATGGTGAAGGATACACCTGCTGAAAACTATATAGCCAATCCATACACAGACTATCCCGGCGGATTCCATAACTATGGTATGGCGGTCGATTTGTCAATATGTGACAAAGATGGTGCGCTTTTAGATATGGGAACGGATTTCGATTCGTTTTCAGAAATTGCCCATGTTGGAAATGAACAGACACTTGTGATCGATGGATTACTTTCGGCAACCGCGTATGCTAACCGAATGCTTTTGTATAGTATCATGGGACGTTATGGTATGCTTCCTCATCCTCTTGAATGGTGGCATTACCAACTCGATTATCAAGAAACGGATAAAGCGAAGCATAAACTTCTTAATTTTTAGGTTACTTCTATATACGTTATGAAATCCAAAACGACTTCATATATTAGTAAATATCCTCGTAGGATAAGGGTAATATTAATGTTGCTGATTATAGCTATATGCTGTATCACGCTATGGTATGAATTTGGCGGAGAGCCTAACTTTAAGAAGGATACATATTATGAGTTAATAACAGGTATAGCGTTTACCACGATAACGGTGTTCATTATAAGTATTTTCAATTGGATGATAGGAACTAAGGAAATACACGAGCTGCAAAGAGAGTACACCTTATCAAATATTATGGATCTTCTTATTGGTAATACACCAGGTAATAATAATATAATAAATGAATTATATACAATTGAAGCTACGAACAAAATATTAAGAAATATTGCAACTTCAATTTCTGATGTGATTCGGGAAGATTTAGATTATAAGGTTTATATATATGAGGACGCAAATGGAGATGTAGAGATGAACCAAAATATATGTTATAAAAGACACTTTAAGCTACCACCTGATTCTCCAGATGAGTGTTATTTAAACTTAGGATTTGCATTCAATACCGAAAGCCTAAACAAACTTTTTGAAGAAAATATTTATTTCTTCCGAGAAGAGATAACAGATGTAAATCTTATTCAAAAGCTAACTGAGGCAGTTGATAAAAGAGACACTAAGGCCATCTCAAAACTTATCAAATTAAAAATCACAATCATACTTAATAATGAGCAGGAGCAATCCATCCCGACAGAGTGCTTGGAAGTGGATCCTATATGTTTAGACGACGTTATCATTGGTTTTGTCGTTAGAACAAAGGTCAAATACGAAGACAAAAAAGAAGGTATGCGTAGTTACTGTTGTAGAATAACTTTTACTATACCGGCTCCTGAACATCGTCGTTTTTATTGTATTTTTGCAGATCCTTCAATCGGGTCTACTAGATTCGCCTTTCAAGTTTCACCCAAAGTAGTGAAGGATATTAATGATATAGATTTCGTAGAAATAATCACACGTGCGGGAAATGGAACAGCACACATTAAGCGTGTAAGCGAATACGTACGAGAGTTTAGAACTAAGGATGCTATTTTACCAAAATCAGCAATAATTGCATTCTGGTGATTTTTGATAATAGATATGGTACCAAGACTTAACCTAATGCGTATGGAATAGGTGCTTTCAGCGCTGTAGACCCCTCTCAGAACCTCTTCTCGTCAGGTAGCAGCTCAAATGAACCGCCCAACATGGTATCACACTAATCAGGCATTGTCAGAGGTGGGTGGCGGCGGCGAAGAGGAGGCGGTAGCGTAAGGGGATGTGGCGGAGCTGCATGATGCGGCTGTTGACTTCGGGGAAGGTGCGCTGCCACTGGCGCAGGCGACGCGGACGGTGGCGCAGCAGTTTTACTTTTGCTAAAAATTTGAGCTGTAGCAGAAACGGTTCGTATTCTTTTGCTAAACCATGGGTTGTGAACCACTCGTCGAGCCTCTTGGCCAGTGCTATGTGGTCGCGCAATATCTGCTCGGTATCTGCCGAGGAGAGTGTGGTGACGCCCACGCGCCGGATATAGCGGTAGAGTGGTCGGCCGATGATGGCTGTGGTCGGCTTTCGTGCCAGCACGCGCGCCACCACTCCGAGATCTTCCCAGCGGTCGATACCCGGAAAGGGCATTGCATCGCGGGCGATGACGAGACTGCGGCGTATCAGCTTGTTGGGTAAGCCGAAATGCACTGTATCGATGGGCATGTCGTTGAGGTCGAGGGAACTGACCGCAGCGATATGCTGCTTGCGGTGACCATCAGGACGGCGGATGTCGTAGAGGAGAGGAACGGCTATAAGGTCGGCTCCGGTGCGCGATGCCGTCTCTGCAATGGTATCCAATGCTCCGGGTTCAAGGGTGTCGTCGGCATCGCAGCGCATCAGGTATTCGCCACGGGCTTCGCGGAAGGCTATGGCTGTGGCCTCGGCTGTACCGACGCCGACGGGAAGAGTGATGAGACGGCACGCGTCGGGATGCGCTTTAATAAATTCTTCTACAAGCCGGGCGCTGCCGTCGGTGCTGCCGTCGTCGATAAAAAGGAACTCCCTTCCCGAACCCGCGTTTTCGCCGAGCGACTGAAGTGTCTCGGGGAGTGTGGCCCGGGCGTTGCGGAATATCACCGCTACACTTATGAGGGGAGCGGATTGTGGCATATCAGCGTAGGTTGGCGAGTGCGTCGGTGATGATTTCACTTACTGTGGGGTGGGAGCGGACGGCTCCTACCATCTGAACGGCATCGGCTCCGAGGCTCATGGCTGTGGCAACCTCCTGAACGAGCATCGATACATCGGCTCCGAAACCATGACAGCCGATGATACGGCGCGTGTCGGCGTCGACGGTGATGCGAAGCATTCCCTCTGTGGCGCCGTCGGCCACAGATTTGCCGTTGGCGCGATAGAAGGCGGTGCCGGTGAGCACATTTATGCCATTGGCGCGTGCGGCGTCCGCAGTAAGTCCCACCATAGCACATTCGGGAATGGTGAACGCTACGGCCGGAATGATGTCGAGCGATTGGTCGATCCCCAGCGCTCTGCGTCCCTGAGCGGCGGCGGCATGGGCAAGCAGGCAAAGTCCGTTGACATCGCCAACGGCATATACGCCATCGGCGGAGGTGGCCATAGTGTCGGGATCGACTTTGATGAATCCGCGCTCCAGCTCCACGCCTATCTCCTCAATGCCGGCAGGCACTACGGGACGGCGGCCGACGGCCATAAGCACGCAGTCGGCTTCGACGGCAGCCGGCTTGCCCTTGGCGGTATAGCTCACGGTGAATCCGGGGACGATGCGCTCCACGCAGGCACCGACGGCAAAGCTGACACCGCGGCGCTTGAGCAGCATACGCAGGCGCTTGGCCACATCGGCATCCATGCCGGGGAGAATCTCGGACGCCATCTCGATTACGGTTACGGCCACGCCGAAGGAATTGAATATCGATGCGAACTCCATGCCTATCACACCTCCACCGATTATGGCAAGTGATTGAGGGAGATGATCTATCGAGAGCAGATCGGTCGAGGTCATGGCCAGCCCGGCACCCTCGATCGGAGGCACTGCCGGACGCGATCCGGTAGCAATGATGATTTTCGGAGCGGAGAACCGGCGCGCGTCGAACTCAACTTCGTGTGGCCCGACAAATACGGCTTCACCTTTCACCACTTCTACCTTGGCCAGAAGTGTGGCGATACCTTCGCGGAGTTGTTCCACCACGGCATCCTTTCGCGCCATCGCCTTGGCGAAGTGGAGTGTGGGGGCTCCGCACTCCACCCCGGCCTCGATGGCCGAACGGCACTCTTCGAGCACCATGGCCGTGTGGCGGAGGGCTTTGGTGGGTATGCATCCGCAATTGAGACAGGTGCCGCCAAGATGCGACTTCTCTATGAGGAGCACGCTTTGGCCGCCGGATGCGGCCAAAGCGGCTGTGTCGTAGCCACCGGGACCGGCGCCTATTATTATAAGGTCATGCGTCGGCATCGGCTATGAGATCGGAATAAGTGACTTTGGGTGTGAGGGCTGCCTGAGTGTCGTCGGGACGCCGCACGGGAGTAGTATGCGGAGCGGCTTTCACCATATCGGGATCGGATGCGGCCTCATCGGCGATGGTGCGCATCGTGTCGATGAACTGGTCGAGCGTCTCCTTGCTCTCCGTCTCTGTAGGCTCGATCATGAGCGATTCGTGGAAGAGCAGGGGGAAGTAGATGGTGGGTGCGTGGTAGCCGTAGTCGAGCAGGCGCTTGGCTATATTGAGGGTGGTGACGCCGGTCGACTTATCGGCCAGACCATCGAACACGAATTCGTGCTTGCATACGCCCTCTATCGGCAGCAGATACTTGTCTTTGAGCGATTCCTTGATATAATTGGCATTGAGAGTGGCCAGCGAGCCGGCTTCCATCAGCCCGGAGGCTCCGAGGGTGAGGATGTAGGCGAGAGCTTTGAGCTGCACGGCGAAGTTGCCGAGAGTGGCGGATACGCTGCCGAGAGCGGTGTCGGTATCGGTGAGGGAGAATGTGCCGTCGGCGTTGCGTACCACGCGCGGATTGGGGAGGAACTGTTCGAGCCCCTTGCGCACGCCTACGGGCCCGGAGCCGGGACCACCGCCTCCGTGGGGAGTGGAGAATGTCTTATGGAGATTGATGTGCATCACATCGAATCCCATATCGCCCGGACGAGCCACACCGAGGAGGGGATTGAGGTTGGCGCCGTCGTAGTACATCAGTGCTCCGGCCTCATGGACTGCCTTGGCTATTTCGGGTATGTCGGTCTCGAAGATACCGAGGGTGTTGGGGTTGGTCATCATCACGGCGGCCACCTCATCGTTGAGCAAGGGGCGCAGAGCCTCCACATCGAGAGTGCCGTCGGGGCGGCTCTTCACTTCCACAACTTTCAGGCCGGCGACGGCAGCTGAAGCAGGGTTGGTGCCGTGGGCTGAGTCGGGTACGATGACAACTCGGCGCTTATCATCGCCACGGCTCTGATGATAGGCGCGGATCACCATCAGACCGGTAAGCTCTCCATGAGCGCCGGCAAAGGGATTGAGGGTAAATTCGCTCATGCCGCCTATCTCTGCCAGTGCCCGGCAAAGGGTGTAGTAGGCTTCGAGAGAACCTTGAGAGGCATAGTCGGGCTGCAAAGGATGCACGGCGGTGAATCCCTCGAGGGCTGCCACTTCCTCATTGATCTTCGGATTGTACTTCATAGTACAGGAGCCCAACGGGTAGAATCCGGAGTCGACGCCGAAGTTGTTGGCGCTCATATTATGATAGTGGCGCACCAATGTGGGCTCGTCGACCCGGGGAAGGGCGGGCGCCTTGGTGCGGAGCAGATTATCGGGCAGCGGAGCGTAGTCGCCTTTGACACCTGTAT
>CAMWUX010000094.1 GCA_947177605.1 uncultured Porphyromonadaceae bacterium | reverse complement strand
CTTCCGCTATGTAGTGCCACAGGGGAGCCCGATGACCGGTATCGGTAACGATTTTCAGGTGGCGTCGCTGAGCAATTGCTTTGTAATAGGTATCGACGGCAAGCCTGACTCCTACGGTGGCATCATCAAGATCGACGAGGAACAGGTACAGCTTATGAAACGTCGCGGTGGCGTAGGCCACGACCTCTCCCACATCCGTCCGAAGGGAATGCCGGTGAAGAACTCGGCTCTTACCTCGACAGGTCTCGTGCCTTTCATGGAGCGTTTCTCCAACTCCACACGCGAGGTGGCACAGGACGGCCGCCGTGGAGCACTGATGCTTACGGTAAGCATAAAGCACCCCGATGCAGAAGCGTTTATCGACGCTAAAATGACGGAGGGAAAGGTGACAGGTGCCAACGTATCGGTACGCATCGACGACGAATTCATGCAGAGCGCCGCCGATGGTACACCTTATATACAGCAATATCCGATTACGGGTAAGAATCCGATGGTAAGAAAGGAAATCGACGGCGCAAAGCTATGGGCTAAGATCGTACACAACGCATGGCGATCAGCCGAACCCGGTGTGCTCTTCTGGGACACCATCACCCGCGAATCACTTCCCGACTGCTATGCCGACCTCGGCTTCCAGACGATATCCACCAATCCCTGCGGTGAAATTCCACTCTGTCCCTACGACAGCTGCCGTCTGCTCGCCATCAACCTCTATTCCTACGTACAGAATCCCTTCACACCCGAAGCATCCTTCGACTTCGATCTCTTCCACTCACATGTGGCAATGGCGCAACGCCTGATGGACGACATCATCGATCTCGAAGCCGAAAAGATCGACAAGATCATAGAGAAGATAGCCTCCGACCCGGAAACAGAAGAGGTGAAGCAGACCGAACTCCATCTCTGGCACAAAATACGCACCAAGACCCTCCGTGGCCGTCGTACCGGAGTAGGCACTACCGGTGAAGGTGATATGCTTGCCGCTCTCGGCCTGCGCTACGGTACTCCAGAAGCTACAGCCTTCTCGACCGAAGTACACAAGCAGCTCGCTCTTGCCGCATACGGCTCGAGTGTGGTGATGGCTCAGGAGCGCGGCGCGTTTGAGGTATACAATACTGACCGAGAGAAAGACAATCCGTTCATAGCCCGTATGCGTCAGGCAAGCCCTGAACTCTACGACGCAATGGCCAAGCACGGACGCCGCAATATAGCCTGTCTGACCATCGCACCAACAGGCACCACCTCCCTTATGACCCAGACTTCAAGCGGTATAGAGCCGGTATTCATGCCTGTATACAAACGTCGTCGCAAGGTGAATCCCAACGACACGGATGTGCGCGTAGACTATGTGGACGATACGGGTGATGCGTTCGAGGAATACATCGTGTACCATCCAAAGTTTATCACCTGGATGAAGATCAACGGCCATGAGGTTAAGGATGACTACACTCAGGCTCAACTTGATGAACTGGTAGCACAGTCGCCCTACTTCAAGGCTACGGCCAACGATGTGGACTGGCTTGAAAAGGTACGCATGCAGGGAAGTGTGCAGAAGTGGGTCGACCACTCCATTTCCGTGACCATCAATCTTCCGGCCGACGTAAGCGAGCAGCTCGTGGGTAAGCTCTATATGGAAGCGTGGAAGTGTGGATGCAAGGGTTGCACAGTGTACCGCGACGGCTCACGCTCGGGTGTGCTGCTCTCGGTAGATAATAAAAAGAAAAAAGAAACCGAACCGGCGGGCGAAGGTCACCTCATCGTGACCAAACGACCGATCGAGCTCGATGCCGACGTAGTGCGCTTCCAGAACAACAAAGAGAAATGGATAGCGTTCGTGGGTCTGGTCAACGGCCGTCCCTACGAGATCTTCACAGGTCTGGCCGACGATGACGACGGTATCTTCTGTCCGAAGTCGGTGACTCGCGGCAAAATCATAAAGGCCGTGGATGAAAAGGGCAACAAACGCTACGACTTCCAGTTTATCAACAAACGCGGATACAAGACCACCATCGAAGGTCTGTCGGACAAGTTCAATCCTGAATATTGGAACTACGCCAAACTGATCTCAGGCGTGCTCCGATACGGAATGCCTATAGACCAGGTACTCAAACTCGTCGGCACACTTGAACTTGACTCGCAGAGCATCAATACATGGAAGATGGGCGTGGAGCGCGCGCTCAAGAAATATCTTCCCAACGGCACGAAAGCCAAGGATCAGCGTTGTCCCAACTGCGGTCATGAGACCCTCGTATATCAGGAAGGTTGCCTTATATGTACATCCTGCGGCGCTTCCCGCTGCGGATAATATTCAGCAAGAATGAAAGTCAATTTTCATATACATTACCATACAGATCCCGGCGAGACACTACATATCAGTATAACCACGCCCCTCGCCGGGGCTACCTCAAAGCCATTGTCATCGCCGCTTACAGAGATGGCCGACGGTATGCAGAGTGCGGTGATCGATATTCCGGCTGCGCTGGAGGAGGTGTCGTATCGGTATTTCCTCACGCGAGCCGACGGGTCGAAACGTGTCGAGTGGGGTTCAGACCGCCGCCTTCGCTTCGCTTCGACTCTCGGATATGCGGATGTATATGATTATTGGCAGGATGAGCCGTCGGACAAGCCATTTCGTTCCACGGCATTCACAGACTGTATATTCCATCGCGATACTTCGGCCCGTTTCCACTCACTCAAGCCGGGGCAGTTTCTTATCAGCGTAGATGCCTCAACGGTTCCTTCGGATGCGGTACTTGCCATAACAGGTTCCTGTCCGGCACTCGGCAACTGGAATCCGGAACATGGCGTGATCATGAACGATGCACTCTATCCGCGCTTCATGGTCTGGCTACCGCTTGCGGAGATTCCGGAAGGCACCAAATATAAATTCGTGATGCTCAGCAAATCGACCCACGAAGTATTGGCGTGGGAAGAGGGCGCTGACCGAATGATCTGTATAGGTGAAACACCCGGTCAACACGACAATGCCGTAGCTCTGACGGGGCTTTTCTTCCGCAATCCACTCCCCC
Source organism: uncultured Porphyromonadaceae bacterium (assembly GCA_947177605.1). GTDB lineage: Bacteria > Bacteroidota > Bacteroidia > Bacteroidales > Muribaculaceae > Paramuribaculum. The sequence goes on along the minus strand of CAMWUX010000094.1, from coordinate 2,625 downwards.
GCTGGCGCGGCGCCGGTGTGGCAATACCGGTATTCTCACTCCGCAGCGAAAAAGACTGGGGCGTAGGCGACTTCCTCGATATAAAGATACTTGCCGACTGGGCACATCTTACCGGACAGCAATTTATACAGCTGCTACCGATCAACGACACTACGATGACCCATTCGTGGGCCGACTCCTACCCCTACAACTCCATATCTTCGTTTGCTCTCCATCCGATGTATCTTCGCGTGGATGCCATCGGCATCCTTCGATCGAAGGACAGGATGGAATGCTACAGGCAGACTGCCGCCAAGCTCAACACGAGCGCGACGGTAGACTATGAAGCGGTCAACAAGCTTAAAAACGAATATACCCGCGAGCTCTTTGCCGAACAAGGCGATGAGACACTAAAGAGCCCTGATTTCAAAAAATTCGTAGAGTCAAATGCAAGATGGCTGCGCCCGTATGCCGCCTTCTGTGCTCTTCGCGACCGCTACCGCACCGCATCGACACGCGACTGGGAAGAGTATGCCATTTACGTACCGAGCAGCATCGCCAAGTTTATCAGTCACAACGAATCAGAGATAAATTATATCTACTTCCTTCAGTATCATCTTGACAGGCAACTACGCGAAGCTCGCGACTATGCGCACTCGCTTGGCATAGCCATAAAAGGCGACATCCCGATCGGAATATCGAGCCGGAGCGTAGATGCGTGGCTATATCCGCAGTTGTTCAATCTCGATGCTACTGCCGGTGCTCCGCCGGATGCGTTCGCTGAGATCGGACAAAACTGGGGATTCCCCACATACAACTGGGAGGAGATGTCGCGCGACAATTTTGCATGGTGGAAGGATCGCTTCCGCAAGATGGCTCAATACTTCGATGCATATCGCATTGACCACGTGCTCGGATTCTTCCGTATATGGCAGATTCCGCTCCACGCAATCCACGGTCTGCTCGGCGTATTCAATTCGGCGCTTCCGCTTACGCAGGCCGAGATGGCCGACAGTTTTGGCTTCCATTTCCAGTTGGAGCTGATGACCACTCCGTATATCCGCACCGATATGCTGCGCGACTTCTTCGGCGACCTTGCTGAAGAAGCACGTCATACCTTCTTCGACGTACGGCATGAAAATATACTGACACTCAAGCCCGAGTTTGCAACACAGCGCCAAGTAGCGGCATATTTCGCTCCCACATCAACTGAAGAGCGTAGTCAACGTATGGCCAAAGGTCTGCTGGCACTTATCGATCAGGTACTATTTATTGAGGATCCATACCGAAAGGGTATGTACCATCCCCGGATTGAAGGAAGGCGTACGTATATCTACCGCGCTCTGCCGGAGCAACAGAAATGGTGTTTCGACCGACTGTACGAGGACTTCTTCTACCACCGCAACGACTGGTACTGGTATGAAAAGGCAATGTGGAAGCTACCTCCGATCATAGATGCCACCCGTATGCTGACTTGTGCTGAAGACCTCGGTATGATTCCCGCATGCGTGGCAGATGTTATGGCAAAGCTACAGATTCTATCGCTTGAAATTCAGCGCATGCCGAAAAATCCTGATGAGAGGTTCGCGAATCCGATGCGCTATCCATATCTATCTGTATGTACTACCTCAACCCACGATATGGGCGGTATACGTCAATGGTGGGAGGAGAATGAGGCGATGACGCAACTCTATTATAATAATGTGCTGCATCAAGAAGGTGATGCTCCCCGCTATGCCGAGCCCTGGATCTGCCGTCAGATACTTACGGATCATCTTGCTTCGCCGGCCATGCTCTGCATCCTTCCGCTTCAGGACTGGCTATCGATCGACGGCAAGCTCCGACGTATCGACCCTCGCGAGGAGCAGATCAATGATCCGGCTAATTCGGCCAACTACTGGCGCTACCGTATGCATCTGACCATCGAAACGCTACTCGAATCCAAAGATCTGAACGACAACATACTGTCACTTATTTCGGAATCAGGTCGATAATTTTGAAAATTATTTTTTTAACAATTTGGGCGGATTTGTGTATTCAGATTTGCTTGCACCAATATAAATAGTTACTTTTGTGTGGGACAAAAGGATGTCGTATAATGCCCGAAAACCCGCCAAACTCTATTTTCACCCTTTAATCTATATGTCCGATGAAGCAAGTCGACCGTCTTTTAGCTGAAAAATTACTCAAAATTTCCGCCATCAAGCTCCAGCCTGATCATCCTTTTACCTGGGCCTCCGGCTGGAATTCACCCATCTATACCGACAATCGCAAAACACTGTCGTACCCCGACGTCCGCAGCTTCATCAAGGTTGAAATGTGTCGTGTGATTCTCGAAAATTACGGTATGCCCGAAGCAATAGCCGGCGTGGCTACCGGCGCCATCGCTATGGGCGCCCTCGTGGCCGACACCCTCGGTCTCCCCTATGTGTACGTCCGCTCTACTCCTAAAGACCATGGACTGGAGAACCTCATCGAAGGAAATCTCACTCCCGGCCAGAAAGTGGTAGTGATCGAGGATCTGATTTCGACCGGCGGAAGCTCGCTCAAGGCAGTGGAAGCTATCCGCGGAGCCGGCTGCACGGTGCTCGGCATGACTTCGATTTTCAACTACGGATTCCACGTAGCAGCCGACCGCTTTAAGGA
>CAMWUX010000093.1 GCA_947177605.1 uncultured Porphyromonadaceae bacterium | reverse complement strand
TCTTGAGATCGGCTTCTGCCACCACGAAGCCGTCGGTGGTGGAGGTCATAATCTGGAGGCGTTCGCGGGTCTCTTTCGCTATGGCGGCTTTCGACATAAGAATACAATAGCTCTGGTCGCCACCACGGCCTACACGTCCGCGCAACTGATGTAGCTGGGAGAGTCCGAACCGTTCGGCATTTTCAATCACCATAGTGGTGGCGTTGGGCACATTTACACCTACCTCGATCACGGTGGTCGCCACGAGAATTTTCGCTTCGCCGGATGCAAACAGATTCATCTGCGCATCCTTCTCGGCCGGCTTCATTTTTCCGTGTACGTAGGCTATGCGGTAGTCGCGGTATATGTCGCATATCGATTCGTAGCCCTCTTCGAGGCTGCGTAGATCGAGCTTTTCGTTCTCTTTGATAAGCGGATATACGATGTAGACCTGTCGTCCTTCGCGCAGTTGGCGAGAGATCATCCGGTACACGTCCATACGGTGCGATTCGTAGCGGAGCATAGTCTGCACCGGCTTGCGCCCGGGCGGAAGTTCATCGATCACCGAGACTTCCAGGTCGCCGTAGAGCGTCATGGCAAGCGTGCGCGGAATCGGGGTGGCCGTCATGACGAGCACATGCGGCGGTATGGAATTTTTGCTCCACATCTTGGCTCGCTGTGCCACTCCGAAGCGATGCTGCTCGTCGATCACAGCCATACCGAGTGAGGCGAACTGCACATTATCTTCAATTACGGCATGGGTGCCTACAAGGATGTGGAGCGAGCCGTCGAGAAGTTGCGAGTGTATGATGTCGCGCTCCCGCTTAGGTGTGGAGCCAGTGAGCAGCTTGATGTTGATGCCTGCCGGAGCGGCGAGTTTGGTAAGTGTCTCGAAATGCTGTGTGGCAAGGATTTCAGTAGGCGCAAGCAGGCAGGCCTGACATCCGTTGTCGAGGGCTATCAGCATTGTCATAAGTGCCACGAGGGTCTTGCCGCTGCCCACATCGCCCTGTAGCAGACGATTCATCTGTCGTCCGGTGTTCATATCGGCACGAATCTCCTTGATCACCCGTTTCTGTGCACCGGTGAGAGGGAAGGGGAGGAAGCGCTGGTAGAAGGAGTGGAAGAAGTGGCCGACTTTCGTAAACCGCCGGCCGCTCAGTGCGGCAGCGCGTCGCCTTGAGTAGCGCAGTATGTTGAGCTGTAGGAAGAAAAGCTCTTCAAATTTCAATCGGTTGCGTGCCCGTTTCACACGGTCGGCCGAGGTCGGATTGTGTACCTCGCGCAGCGCCTCGACTTTCGACATCAGCCCCAGACGGTTCACGATCCCACGCGGCAGCGTTTCGGCTATGTCGGCAAAATCGGAGGTCTCCATTACGGCCGACACCATATTATATATCGCGCGCGAGTTGATGGAGCGGTTGCGCAACTTTTCGGTGAGGGGATATACTCCCCGGAGCGGTATTGCGGCTATTGCGGCCGAGGGGTCGTCGATTTCGGGATGCACCATGCTCCAGCGGCCGCTGAATTCCGACGGACGGCCGAAGAGTACGTAGGTGGTCTGCGTGCGGTAAGTTTCGCGAATCCATTTCAGACGGCGAAACCACACCACTTCCATCGTGCCTGTGCCGTCGGAGAAAAGTCCGATATAGCGCTCCTTGGCTCCTTCGCCTGCTGATGAGAAGCTGACGAAGCGGCCGCGAACCTGCACCACCGGCATCTCTCCGTGGAAGTCGCGGATCGAATATATCTGACTACGGTCGAGATAGTGCGACGGGAAGTGCTGAAGCAGATCGTAGGCAGTCGATAGGCCGAGCTCCTTTTCCAGCAGCTCGGCTCGCCTCGGGCCTATCCCCTTGACGTATTTCAGCGACGTGGCGCGCAGCCTGTCAATGCTCATTGGCGAGGATATAGCGGATTGCGGCCAGATCGGCCGGATGGGTGAGCTTAATTGTGTTTACACTTCCTTCAACCATCGCGATAGATTCCGGATAGAGGGCTTCTACCACAGATGCATCGTCGGTGAAGGTGTCGCGGTATGGCTGTCGGTATGCCTGCTCGATTATAGTGCGTGGAAAAGCTTGTGGCGTCTGTACGGCACGGAAGGCGGAGCGGTCGATAGCGCGCGAACCTCCATCGCCGGCTATACGGAGTGAATCACTCACAGGTACAACCGGAACTACGCCTCGAGCGCCACGGCCTACAGCTTCGAGCAATCGGTCGGTCACCGCCGCGTCGACAAGCGGACGGGCTGCATCGTGAACCATCACAATAGCGGCATCATCAGGAATGATTGTGAGAGCATTATGCACCGACTCCCAACGTGTGGCTCCACCTTTCGTGAGGGTGATACCGGAGCTATCGAAGTCGGGATGAGCCGCCGCCAGTTCATGCCACAGATCGAAGTATGCGCCATGCAGGGCGATGATGATTTTGGCTCCGGGCATAGCTTGGCGAATGCGCTCCACGGCAAGCATCAGCATGGGGCGTCCGTCGATGTCGACAAACTGCTTGGGGCGGTCGCCGCCGAAGCGTCGGCCCTCACCGGCTGCGACTATTATTACTGCTGTATGCGAAGGGTCGGGAATCACTTCTGTGCAGGGGCTTGGAGGAGCGACTGGTATGCGGCGGGATCAGTGATGATGCGCAATGCTTCGCGGAAGATTTCGTCGGAGGGATTGAATACCATTCGGAAGGTATCTTCGGTAAACACATCGCGGCCTATCAGCGCCTTGATATTAGTGCAGATAATGTCGTGCGAACGGGCGAAACCCTCGGCGTCGAAATCAAGTCCTTCGCTCTCAGCCATCTTGTTGAAATCGGCGAGCATCTGTTCGGTGACCTGGAATTTCTCAGCATACGCTTCGGGGGTCTTGTATTGCTTTTTGAGTTTGCTGCGGTTGGCATCCACATAAGCGATCGTGTACTTATTGATGACGCCGCGTGCTATTACGTCGCGAAGATACGTGGAGTACGATGAGGTGTCGGCGGGCACGAATACGTCGGGTAGAATACCGCCGCCGCCATACACGCTTCGTCCGGTAGTAAGGGTGTTGAAGCGCTCGGCGGTGTTGAGGTGTATGCTGTCGGCCGAAGTCAGTTCACCCGAGGCGTAGCGATCGTATATATCGGCATGATACTGCTCGTCGTTGCCCTTTACATAGGGCTTCTGGATGCAACGTCCCGAGGGGGTGTAGTAGCGGGCGATGGTGAGGCGTATCATGGAGCCGTCGGAGAAGGGGAAAGGACGCTGTACGAGACCCTTGCCGAAGGTGCGACGGCCTACTATCACGCCGCGGTCGTGGTCTTGCAGCGCGCCGGCTAAAATCTCCGAGGCGGAGGCTGAATAGCGGTCTACCATCACTACCACGCGGTCGATATCCGTGTCGGGATTATGCTGATTGGTGTAGCGCTGGGTCGGTACCTGATCGCCGCGGGTGGTTACGATCACGCTTTCACGGGGGAGGAAGAGGCTTGCCAGATCAGTGGCCGATGTGAGGTAGCCGCCGCCATTGCTCGTGAGGTCAATGATGAGATGGCTCATACCTTTCTTCTTGAGCTTCTTTACGGCTTCGGCAAATTCGTCGGGCGTAGTTTCGGCGAAGCGGCTTACCTCGATGAAGCCAACTTCGGGAGCAGCCATATATGCTGAGGCGATGCTATGGATCGGAATATCGTCGCGGGTGATGGTGAAGTCAATAAGCTCCGGATTATTGCCGCGCTTCACACCGATGCGCACCTTCGAGCCCTTGGGGCCGCGCAGACGCTTGATTATGTCGTTGTTGCCCATCTTCACGCCGGCTACCACAGAGTCGTTGATGGTGATGATGCGGTCGCCGGGTAGCACGCCGGCACGAGCGCATGGCGCTCCGGCTATAGCCTCGATTATGTAGAGTGTATCGGTGAGCATATTGAACTGGATGCCCACGCCGGAGAAGTTGCCTTGAAGCGGCTCGTTGAGGGCGCGGGTCTCTTCGGCGTTGGAATATTGCGAGTGCGGGTCGAGCTGGCGGAGCATCGAGATCAAGGCTTGCTCGGTGATGGAGTCGATGTTGACTTCATCCACGTAGTATCGGTCGATAATCTGAGCCGTCTGGGCGAGTTTCTTGATCGAGGCCGACTGAGCCGATGCGCAGATGGCGAAAGTGAGTATCACCAGAAGTAGGGAGTATATTCTTTTCATATAGTAGTCTGTGTGTTAGTATGTCAAGGTATAAATGGAGTGATGTCTTTGCCGAACGAAGCGAGTTCGCGTACCATCGACGAACTTATCATTGCCAACTCGGGGCGGGCGGGGAGTATCACGGTGTCTATATCGGGAGCGAGAAGCCGGTTGATATCGGCCATAGAGCGCTCATAGTCGAAGTCGGCGGCGGTACGGGCACCGCGCAGCAGGGCTGTGGCGCCGAAGTGGCGGGCTGCATCTACGGTGAGCCCCGACCATTCGGCTATCTCCACACGTCCGTCGGACGCGAGTTGCTCCAGCGGCGGGCACCTGCGCAGGTCGTCGATGGATGAGGAGCCGGGCTTCGACACATTGATGCCTTTGACCACCACGATGCGGTCGAATATTACGAGCCCGCGGCGCAGAATGTCGAGGTGGCCGATAGTAAACGGATTGAATGAGCCGGTGAATATTGCGGTAGCCATACGGTATTATCCTATCTGTGAGTCGTCCTCTACCACGAGGTTGTCGATTATGAAGTTCTGGCGCTCTATCGAGTTCTTCCCCATATAGAAGCGGAGCAGTTCGGCCACACAGTCCTCCTTGTGAAGTGATACTCTGTCGGCACGCATCTTTTCGCCGATAAATCCGCGGAATTCCTCCGGGGAGATTTCGCCGAGACCTTTGAATCGTGTGATTTCGGCATTGGTGCCAAGCGAGTTGATGGCACGAATGCGCTCTTCGTCGGAGTAGCAGTAGTATGTCTCGTCGTCGGGCGCCGCTTTCTTTATCTTGCCGGAGCGCTTCGCCGTCTTTTTGTTGCGTACGCGGAATAGAGGAGTTTGGAGGATATATACGTGGCCGGTCTTGACCAGATCGGGATAAAACTGAAGGAAGAAGCAGAGCAGGAGCATACGGATGTGCATACCGTCGACGTCGGCATCGGTGGCTATGATCACCTTGTTGTAGCGCAGATTGTCGATCGACTCCTCGATGTTGAGTGCAGCTTGCAGAAGATTGAATTCCTCATTTTCATATACCATCTTCTTGGTCTTGCCGTAGGTATTCTTCGGCTTTCCGCGGAGGGAAAATACAGCCTGAGTCTCCACATTGCGTATCTTGGTGATGGAGCCGGCCGCCGAGTCGCCCTCGGTGATGAATATCGACGATGCCATACGCTTTTCCTCCGGCGCACGAGCATCGGTGAGATGAACTCGACAGTCGAGCAGCTTCTTGTTGTGGACCGAGATTTTCTTAGCCTGTTCGCGCGCCTTCTTGGTTACGCCGGCCATAGCCTTGCGTTCACGCTCACTCTCCTGCACTTTCTTAAGTATCACATCCGCTATGTCGAGATTGCGGTGGAGATAGTTGTCGAGTTCGCGTTTGAGGAAGTCGCCGATAAATTTCGCTACCGTGGGGCCGTTTGGACCTACCTCACGGGAGCCGAGCTTGATCTTGGTCTGTGATTCAAACTCCGGCTCTTCAACTTTGATAGCCACGGCGCAGACTATACC
>CAMWUX010000092.1 GCA_947177605.1 uncultured Porphyromonadaceae bacterium | reverse complement strand
ATACCCAGGGGGCACAGTCGGCCATGAGCATTCTAAGTCAGATCAAAGAATTGGAAACCAAGGGCGTAAAAGTCAATACGCAACTCCTTATCAAAGGGCTCCGCGATGGCCTCCGCGCCGATTCCATCACAGCCGATCAGGTATCGGCAGCCTCCACCGACTACAACCGTCTGCTGGTGCGCGCACTCGGTATCTGAGCTCCGCAGGTTTACATTTGCAAATATCACCATTATTGATGCAATGCGTTAAACTTTAACGCATTGCATCAATGTTAATAACTTATTCGATAGTGGGGAGTAAAAATCAGTGTTTGATTATGTAAATTATTTGCGTTTTTGTCGTAACTTTACAACCTCCCTTTGAAGGCTTGCGCCGCCTCACCGATCATTATCATAAATGGAAGAGACTCAGTATCATATCCCGGCTTTACTCCCTCAAGCACTTGAGGGCCTCGCCCTGCACCCCGACGGAGTGTATGTCGACGCCACCTTTGGCGGAGGCGGCCATTCGCGTGCCATCCTCCAATCTCTTGACGGTAAGGGACATCTGTACTCCTTCGATCAGGATGCCGATGCAGCGGCCAATGCCCCCGACGACTCGCGGTTTACATTTGTGTATTCCAACTTCCGGTTTCTGCGCAACTTCCTCCGCTACTACGGGGTGACCGCCGTCGACGGCATTCTGGCCGATCTCGGCGTATCATTCCACCATTTCGACACCCCCGAGCGCGGATTCTCCTTCCGCTTCGACGGCCCGCTCGATATGCGTATGAACCGCAACTGCCGCCGCACAGCCGCCGAAATACTCAACGCCTCCGATGAGGAAGTCCTGCGCAATCTGCTCCGCACTTACGGAGAGCTATCCAGCGCCGGCCGTCTGGCCTCGGCCATCGTGCGCCGCCGTCAGTCGCAGGGACCCTTCACCGACACCGCATCGCTCACAGCCTGCGTGGAGCCACTGCTCAATCCGCGTCAGGCCAAGAAAGAGCTTGCCATGATATTCCAGGCTCTGCGTATCGAAGTCAACGACGAGATGGGAGCCCTGCGCGACCTCCTGCAGCAGTCGGTCGATGTGCTCCGCCCGGGCGGCCGACTTGCCGTGATCACCTACCACTCGCTCGAAGACCGTATGGTCAAGAACTTCATGCGCACCGGCAACATCGACGGAGAGCGCCGCACCGACTTCTTCGGCCGATGCGAGGCACCGATGCGCCTGCTCACTTCGCGCCCCGTCGTGCCCGATGAGCAGGAAATTTTGTCCAACCCCCGCTCCCGCAGTGCCAAGCTGCGTGTAGCCGAAAAGATATAATCACACCCGCCGTATGTCAGCCGCCCGGAAATCCAAGCCCGAAACCTCGTCGAACATGCTCCGCCAGATCATGTATGGACGCGTGGTCAACAGCGACTTCTTTGCCCGCAACTGGATGGGCATGGTGTTGCTGGCATTCGTGCTGCTCATCTACATCTCCGGCAAATACACCTGTCAGACCAAAATGGAGGAGATACGCCGCCTCCAGCACAAGCTCGAAGTAGTCACCGCCGAGCGCGTGAGCGTGCGCTCCACCTACATGAGCCGCATCCGCGAGAGCGCCATGCAGCAGATGGTCGATACACTCCATCTCAATCTCGGTGTACAGCCATATCCGCCTTTTGTAATCACACAATCTTCTGAAAAATAATACTATGGCAACCTCACAGACACGAAATCTCCTGCTGCGCTACGGCGTGATCGTGGTGTTGATCCTCGCCCTCACGCTCTACATAGCCTATCGCTTGATCGACAACACCGTGCTCCACGCTGCCGAATGGAACGCCAAAGCAGCCGTCGAGCTCGAGCGCATCGACACCATCCGCCCCATACGCGGCGACATCATCGGCGCCGACGGCAGCATTCTCGCCACAAACATGACGGTCTACACACCCGCCCTCGACTTCCGCTGCCCTAAATTCGACGAAAAAGAATACCGCACTCAGCTCGGGCCGCTCAGCGACAGCCTCGCCCGCCACTTCCCCCGCCGCAACGCCAAAGAATGGTATGCCTATCTCTCCAAGCCCCTGGCCAAGAAGAAGGCCGAGCGCTCGCGCTGCTTCACCCTCGTGCGCGACATAAGCCAGAGCGAAGTCGATCTGCTGCGTACATTCCCATTCCTCAACGGACCCAAGCGCTACACCGGCCTTAAAGTCGAAGAGGCACATAAGCGCGTGCGCCCCTACGGCGAGATGGCCCGCCGCAGTATCGGCGCTGTGGGTCTCGACTCCGTACATACCGTACCCTATGGCAAATACGGCCTCGAACGATCACTCGACACGCTCCTCACCGGCAAGCCCGGCTACTCCAAGAAGGTATCGCTCACCAGCGCTATAGTCGACTGGACCGATACCCCGGCCGAAAACGGCTATGACGTACTCACCACCATCGATATCAAGATGCAGGACATCCTCGAGACCGAGCTCAACAATGTGCTGTCGACCTGCGAAGCCGACTGGGGCACAGCACTGCTGCTTGAAGTAGGCACCGGCGACATCAAGGCCATGGCATCGCTCGAACGCAGTCCCGACAGTGACCAGTATATAGAATCGCTCAACCGCGCCGTGCTCCGCTACGAGCCCGGATCGGTAGTGAAGCTCCTGTCGCTGCTCGTGGCTATGGAGGACGGGCGCACCCCTTCGCTCGACCACGTATATCCCACCGGCCCGGCCTACGTGCTCCACAACCGCACCACCAAAGACTGCACCAAGACCACCGAACTGCCGCTGCGCCGCGCCCTCGAGATATCGTCCAATATCGTATTCTCCCGCATGATCATGGACGCCTACGGCACCTGTCCCGGCCGCTTCTACACCCGCATCAAGGAGACCGGCTTCCTCGAGCCCATCGGCGCCGGCATAGCCGGTGAAGTACCGCCCCGTATCGACAGTCTCGCCACTTCGGCTTCCGGCCAGGTAGCCCTCACCCGTCAGGCCTACGGCTACACTACCGAGATCTCACCGCTCTACACCGCCTCGCTCTACAATGCCGTGGCCGGTGGCGGCCGCTACGTGCGTCCGCGACTCGTACGCGGCATACGCAAGGATGGTGTCGACTCCATATTCCCCGTAAGCTACATCCGCGACCGCATCTGTTCCGAGGCCACAGCCCGCGAACTCCGCGATATGCTCCATCTGGTAGTGCGCGGTCCGCGCGGCACGGCGCGCCACGTCCTGCCCTCCGATCGCGTAGAGATAGCCGGCAAGACCGGCACCGCCAAGATGCTCGGCAAGGAAGGCTACATCGACGGCGTGAACCGCGTGAGCTTCTGCGGCTTCTTCCCATTTGAAAATCCGCGCTACACCTGTATGGTGCTCATAGCCCATCCGCGCCACACCTGGGTAAGTCCCGAGGCTACAAGCGGACGTGTGGTGAAGAATGTGGCCGAAGCGATGTTTGCCCGCGGTATGTTTGGCAACAGTTCCGACTTCACCGCATCGGCCGCCTCCGATCCCGCCGCGCCCACATACTACGCATCGTCCGGACGCCGCGGCCACCGGATCCATAACCTCCTCGGCGGAGGCTCCTCGATGCACGTGCTCCCCGCCCCGGCCAAGACCGGCTCGGGAGTGCCCGACGTGAGAGGTCTCAGCTTCCGCGAGGCCATCACCACCCTCGAACGCGCCGGCTACAACGTCGACTTCGCCGGAGCAGGCTATGTGGCTGCACAGGTCCCCGCTCCCGGCACCCCCGCCAAGGCCGGCCAGAAAATACGTCTAACCCTTCATGAATAAAATAATCACCGGAGTATGAAATCACTTTCCGACCTTCTTTCAGCCATTACCGTAGAGGAAATAATCGGCAGCGAAAACAAAGAGATCACATCGCTCGAATGCGACTCACGCAAGATCAAGCGCGGCTCGCTATTTGTGGCAGTGCGCGGCTACAACGTCGACGGACACAAGTTCATACCTCTGGTGACTCTCGCCGGAGCTGCGGCTATCGTATGCGAGGAGCTGCCCGAACGCCTGGAGTCGACCGTCACCTATATCCGTGTCACCAACTCCGCAGTGGCCCTCGGCTATCTCGCATCACACTGGTGGGGCAACCCCTCCACCAAGCTCACCCTCGTGGGCGTGACAGGCACCAACGGCAAGACCACTACCGCCACCCTCATCTACGAGATGGCGCGACTGATGGGCTATAAGGCAGGCCTGCTCTCCACCGTCTGCAACTATATCGATACCGAAGCCGTGCCCGCCACGCAGACCACTCCCGGCCCGCTCGAACTCAACGAGCTGCTCCACCGCATGGTGGTGGCCGGATGTAGCTACGCCGCCATGGAGGTCAGCTCCCATGCCGCACATCAGCACCGCATCGCCGGACTGAAATTCGCCGGCGGCATATTCAGCAACCTTACGCGCGACCACCTCGACTACCACGTCACCGTCGAAGCCTATCTCGAGGCCAAAAAGATGTTTTTCGACATCCTGCCGCGCGACGCCTTCGCCCTGATCAATGCCGACGACCGTCACGGCTCCATTATGGTGCAGAACACCATGGCCCGCGTATACACATACTCCCTCCAGCGCCCCGCCAACTTCCAGACCAAGATACTCGAAAGCCGCCTCGACGGCACCCTGCTGAGCATCAACTCGCGCGAAGTGGAGGTGATGTTTACCGGCCGCTTCAACGCCTACAACCTCACCGCCGTCTATGGTGCATGCACCCTTCTCGGCTGGGATAAGGACACCGTATTGCGCCACATGAGCCGGCTCGTGCCCGTGGCCGGACGCTTCCAGACCATCCACACCCCGCAGGGCATTACCGCTATCGTCGACTACGCCCATACCCCCGATGCACTGGTCAACGTGCTCGACACGATCCGCGACGTAGTGGGTCCGCAGGGCTACGTAGTCACCGTGGTCGGTGCCGGCGGCAACCGCGATAAGGGCAAGCGCCCCGAGATGGCTCGCGAAGCCGCAGCACGCAGCCAGCGCCTCATACTCACATCCGACAATCCCCGCTTCGAGGATCCCGCCGAGATCATCCGCGATATGGAAGCCGGCCTCACCGCCGAAGCGCGCCGCATCACCCTCTCCATCACCGACCGCCGCGAGGCCATACGCACGGCGCTGGCCACTGCCGCTCCCGGATCGGTAGTGCTCATCGCCGGCAAAGGCCACGAGGACTATCAGGAGATACAGGGTGTGAAACACCACTTCGACGATCGCGAAACAGTAATGGAAATCATCAAGCAACTCTAATTACCAATGCTTTACTACCTCTTCAGATATCTTCAGGGCGTCGACTTCCCCGGAGCGCGCCTCATGGATTATATCACATTCCGCTCGGGTATAGCGATGATGCTCGCCCTGTTCATAGCACTCGTATTCGGCCGCAAGATCATCGACCGCCTGCAGATGATGCAGGTAGGCGAAATCGTGCGCGACCTCGGACTGCAGGGTCAGCTTGAGAAGAAGGGCACCCCCACGATGGGCGGCGTCATCATCATCATGTCGATACTCATACCCTGCCTGCTCGTAGGCAAGCTCGACAATGTGTATATGATACTGATGATCGTGGCTACCGTCTGGCTCGGAATCCTCGGCTTCCTCGACGACTACCTCAAGCTCAAGAAGCACAATAAGGATGGCATGAAGGGCAAATTCAAGATCGTGGGTCAGGTAGGCCTCGGTCTACTCGTGGGTCTTACCATGT
>CAMWUX010000091.1 GCA_947177605.1 uncultured Porphyromonadaceae bacterium | reverse complement strand
GTTTGTGTCGGGAGCGATGGTAAATTTCGGGTGCGTTTTTGATGGTATGTGGCTGGTGGCGTGATGGATGCGTTAAGAAATTTTATTAACGCTGATTTTGAGGGATGGCGGCGAGGCGGAGGGAGGCTTTGAGCAGCGGCAGGTCGAGGCGTAGCACCATCGGCTGTTCAAGTGTGGCGCTGCATTCCGCCGAATGTGGTGTCATTGTGGCGTCGTACCACACGAGGTCGTAGTGTCCGTCGAATGGGGTTGCTTTCAGTCGTCCTTTAATCATCCCCGACTGCCAGCGCGAAGCCTCAGTGACGGCACCGCCGAGATAAAGTATCAGGAAATCGCCGGGCTTCTCGTCGGGCACTATAGCCAACGAGTAGTTGCCTCCGAGCCGTGCATAGTCGGGATTACAGTCGCGGTCGAGATAACGCCAATAGCCCGTCGGGCTATCTTTCGATGATGCTACCATATCGGCTATGTCTTTGTCCGTGAATGGGGTGGTGAGAGCTGCGGCAGGATCGACCTCAAACGATGCCACCGCTACATCCGTCAGCCATCGCTTCGGCGCTACTATACCGAAGCGCACACCTTTGGTGTGAGCAGGGATATTGACCTTAGCGCCGGTATGGAGATGCGATGAGCCGGCAAGCACTGTCAATGTCGACGATGCGAAGTCAAATTCGATAGCCAGCGAATTATCGCCTTTGCGCGATGCGAGACCTTTGTGTATGTGTCCTACTATGGAGCCGTCGATGCTGATTCCCATAGTCGGGCTATTGCTTCCATAAATATTGTCGGCCGGCTCGGATAGCACGAACGAGGCTGTATGTATTTGCGCATCCGGCAATGAATCATAGCTCCAGTAGATGTCGATGCACGCGTGGTCGGCAGAGGTAGCTCCGCGTATTTCAAATGCGGCCGTAAGCAGGTCACCGCGGTATTTGGTGAGCCATTGCACCGAATCGCCGGAGCTGATATCTTCAGCGGAGAGATAGATGCGCTCTGCACGGGCGGAAGCAAGCAGCCACACCGTAGAGATTAATGCCGTGATGATTGCGCGCAAATTCATAGAAGTTCGGCTACGGCATCGGTAAATTCTTTTGCAGATATATCCCATGGCAGCCAGTGGATCGGTAGACCACGCCGCTCCATACCACGAAACCACGTCATCTGGCGCTTGGCAAACTGATGGATGGCTATCTCAAGAAGCCGCTCCATCTCCTCGCGGTCGAGTTGCCCTGTGAGATACAGCGTCACGTAACGGTATTCCAGACCGTAGGCAATAAGAGTCTCCGTCGGTACACCTTCGGCAATCAGCCTCTCCACCTCCTCTATCATACCATTCTGTAGGCGACTGCGCAGACGCTCCGATATGCGGTGTCGGCGCTCGTCGCGGTCGATCGACACTCCCACGATCACAGCGTCAGCCTTATCCACCTGCCGGGATTCGGTGGAGGAAGCGGGGGCGTGAGTGGCAAGCTCAATACGGCGTATGATACGACGCGGATTGTCGAGGTCGAGATCCGCGGGCAGCGGGCCGAACGATTTGAGTATCTCCACCAACTCCGCTGTCGGCTTTGCCTCAAGCTCGCGGCGTAGCTCATCGTCGCGACCCACAGAGGGGAGCACGGAGCCGCGCACAGCCGCCTCAACATACATACCTGTGCCACCGCAGAGTATCGGTCGGAGTCCGCGGCATTCGATATCGGCACGAGCCGTGTTGAAATCGCGGAGAAATTCGTAGAGATTGTATTGATAGCCGGCCGGCTTGATGTCGATAAGATGATATGGTATATCGCCGTACTCCTCTATATCCTTACCGGAGCCGATGTCCATACCGCTATACACCTGTCGGGAGTCGGCCGAAATGATCTCTCCGCCCAGAGCCTTAGCGCAGTCCACAGCCCGGCGCGTCTTGCCGCTTGCCGTGGGCCCCGTGATTACCAGTAGGGAAGTTGACATCAGATTGACGGAATGGTGAGTTATTGGCCTATACCGTTGACATACTTGCGCCAGAATCGGCGGCAGTGGTAGAACGGTGTGTCCTGATTATTGTCGGCTACGTAGATCCAGTGAGGATTATTGTAATCCACATTCCAGTCCTTTATGTCGGCAATCCGGAATGTAGGCTTATAGTGCTTTATGGCGTAGCGACGTTTGCCGTCGGGGAAGTAGGTCTTCCAGGCCATGGCTATTGTGTGAAGCCTTACCATCTCGGCCGACAGGAGCGGAGCCATCACTTTGGTATTGATAGCTTCGGCAAGCTGACTGAGGTTGAGCCAGATGATGCGCGGATTGGCGGCGTCGAGCTCCTTGCGCTGCTCCGGGGTGAGGAAGCAGAGGTAGTGGAAAATGTTGCAGTCGGCGTTGCCCATGAGGTTGGAATACATGAATCGCAGATCGACTGGCGGGGTGATGTGCGCCATGGCTATGAGATACTGTTCGGCGTCGTAGAACGACAGATTGTCGCGTCGCGAGATGTAGGTCTGTATCGGAGTGTCGAGTCGCTCGTCGAGATCAACCATTCGGTCGGGATCGGATTCGGGGGGGAGCACAGCCACGCGGTCGTCGCAGATGAGGATGAAGCGCAGGCGGGTAGAGCGGCCGTGACGCATCAGGCTGCCCTGCACATTCTGCCGATAGTAGCCGAGCAGGCCGATATAGCGCAGCGCGAGGTAGATCGACGACGCTATCCAAAGGATCACCCTGAGCCACACAAAGAAGAACTTATCGAGTGGCGTAAGACTAACATTGACGTAGAGAACCAGGTAGTAGGTCCACGACGCTATGGCTACCAGCGTAGCTATCAGAAACAATGTGGCTACCTGGTAGTTGCCCTCCTGAGTGTAGAGCTTGCCGAGAAAACCGCGTTCGGCCGGGCCGCCGTTGCGCATACGGCAGTCGCGGCAGAAGCTCAGCTTATTGCGATTCCACACACCCCAGCCGGTGATGAGTGATGTGATGGGTGTGGTGATCAGCACCGCTATAAATGGTATCGAGGGGTTGAGATTGTCGGCGGAGAAGAGGTGGGCGGCGATGCCCGACATGTGGAGGTAGTTGATGATCACCATCACCACGCCCGTCCAGAAAAGCACACGGGTCACAATGAAGGGGAGAATGTAGCAGCTCGGCAGCTCCTTGGCTCTGTTGCGGCGTATCAGGAAGAAGAGACCTCCCTGCATTGCGAAGGCGATAAAGGGCAGATACAGAGGCCTTACCCACAACGACAGAATTATAAGCAGGGTGATGGCGCCGTAGCCCAGCATCCAGTTGTACCATAGGCTCAGAATGCCCCATGTGTTGTCGTTGTTGATCTTCTGCATAGTAGTGTGTCTTACTTCATATTGGTAGCCAGATAGTCGAGCAGCCTGCCATATACCACAGCGCGCGACTTCGAGCCGAGAATTGAATGATTTTTATTCGGAAAGAGGAAGGTATCGCACCAGGTACCGGCTTCGATGCAGTGCGACGAATAGCTTATAGTGTTGAACAGATGTACATTGTCGTCGGCAGTGCCGTGCATGATCAGCAGCGGGCACTTGCGGCGGCTCACATAGCGCAGTGTCGACGATGTGCGGTAGCCGTCGGCATTCTGACCCGGAGTGAGCATGAAGCGCTCGGCATACACGGTGTCGTAGTAGCGCCAGTCGGTGACGGGAGCCACAGCTACGGCTGCGGCATATGGCGCGTCGGTTGCCGACGCGGCCATGATTGCCTCGTAGCCACCATAACTCCAGCCGTAGATGGCAATGCGAGCCGGATCCACAAATGGGAGCGATGCGGCGTAGCGGGCAGCGGCTATCTGGTCGATGGTCTCATAGTGGCCGAGATTGCGGTAGACGGTGGTAGCCCATGCTCGTCCTCGACCTCCGGTGCCGCGTCCGTCGACGCATACCACCACGTAGCCGGCCTTGGCAAAATAATTTTCGGCACCTACGCTCCAACGGTTGAGTACCGACTGTGAGTCGGGACCGCTATATTGCGACATAATCACCGGATAGCGTTTTGAGGGGGTGAACCCGGCGGGCTTGATGATGTAGCCGTTGAAGGTATTGCCGTCGGCTTCAAAAGTGAAGAATTCGGGGCGTGGCGACGCGGCCCATGTACGGGCATAATCGGCGTTATCTTCCAGAGTGCGCACCGCTTTGCCCGAATTTGCCTGTATGAGCGTGTAGGTCGGTACGGCGGTCGATGAACTTAGGCACTGCACGTAGAAGTTCATCACCGGCGAGGCGGCTGTGATCGATCCGGTGCCCTCGGTGGCGTTGAGGTCGGTCACCTTACCTTTGGCGTCGACTTTGCTCAGGCGTCGATTGATAGCTCCCGACGATGTGGACTGATAGAAGTGACAACCTGATGCGGGATCGTAGCCATAGTAGTCGGTCACGTCGTAGTCGCCCGCAGTGAGGGTGCGCTGCAGGGCGCCCGTGTAGGCATACTGGTAGAGGTGGGTATAGCCGCTGCGGGCGGAGCGTATCACGAAGAAGTCGGCTGTGTAGCTTATCGATTCGTAAGTGGCCGACGGGAGCCACGCTTCCGATTGCTCGACGAGTATCGACTTGGCCGTAGTGGAGCGCGGGTTGACGCAGTAAAGTTCCATACGGTTCTGGTCGCGGTTGAGCGTAGTCACCATCAGTCGGTCGGGAGCGAATGCGTAGGCAATGCGCGGTATGTATTCGATATTGCGGTCGGGCAGAGATATCTCCTTGGTCTTGCGTGTCTCCACATCGTAGGAGTGGAGCGACACCACGGAGTTGGGCTCGCCGGCTACCGGGTATTTGTATTCAAATGTGCCGGGATACAGAGCATACTCTTTCATCGGGTCGTCGTAGCCTTCGTAGAGCTGGAAGTGATATTTGGGCACGTCGCTTTCGTTGGATTTCAGGAAGCAGAGCGTGAGATTGTCGGGCGCCCAGGTCATCGACGACGAGGTGGAGAACTCTTCCTCATACGTCCAGTCGGGCACACCGTTGATTACCTTGTCTTTGGCTCCGTCGGTGGTCACAGCCACTTCCGATCCGTAGTCGAGTTTCTTTATATATATATTATTGTCGGCCACGAATGCCACCATACGTCCGTCGGGTGAGAAAAGCGGAGCCTGCTGGCGGGGATGCTCGGTGGACAGGGGCTTAAGCAGACGTGAGCGCAGCTCATACACATAATACTGAGCGGTGAAGGAGCGGCGATACACGGGGCGCTTGTCGACGCACACCAGTATCTTGCCGCCGTCGGCGCTTACCTCAAATGAAGTTATCGATTTCAGAGTCGTCTCGCGTGTGTGCGTCACGTCGAACACGGTTTCCACCTCTTTACCCGACTTGGTGTCGTAGCGGGTGATGAGCGTGCCGGCATCGTTGAGCATCAGATATGTGAGGCCATCGGCAGCGAAGTACATAGGCTTGGGTGCCTTGGCCACGGCGCGTCCGCCTACGTAGCTTTCAAGTTCCGGGTAGTCGGATATGGAGGCTGCATGGGTGGCGGCACACGTCAGCAGAGCGGCGCCAAATGCGGTAATTACTCTATGAAGTCTGGTCTTTTTCATCGGTATGGTGTAGTAACAATAAGTTTTGACAGAGGGTTCGCATCAGAATAGCGATAATTGCTTGTCGGAGTCGTTGCCGGGCGCCGGTCTGGCCGGTTCTTTGTAGCCGAAATCTTCCTCCACCTCGGGATTCTTCTTTGGCGGAATGGCCTCAGGTACTGTAAACCAGTCGGTACTGTTTATTTTTTCTGCTATGTCCGAGATCTTCACGG
>CAMWUX010000090.1 GCA_947177605.1 uncultured Porphyromonadaceae bacterium | reverse complement strand
GCTCGGCGAAGGTGAGTACGAGGTAGGTGCTGATAAGCCAGTTGGGTGAAACGAGGTGCTCGCCTTGTCCGTCGACGGGGGCAACACCCAGTCCGAGCGATCCGATGGCCATAACGCCGAAGCCGGCGCCGGCTACGAGCATACCGAGACCGATCTTACGCGGTGCGCTGGGCTCTTTTTTCTTCTTGGCGAGCCATGAGAAGATGGCTACGGAGAAGGGGGTGAGAGCTACTACATAGAAGGGGTTGAACTGCTGATAGATCT
This sequence comes from uncultured Porphyromonadaceae bacterium, assembly GCA_947177605.1. GTDB lineage: Bacteria > Bacteroidota > Bacteroidia > Bacteroidales > Muribaculaceae > Paramuribaculum. The sequence continues at coordinate 5,482 of CAMWUX010000090.1, read as the reverse complement.
GGGGCTGCAGACCCGAGAGAGGATCGGGAGTGTAGTCGTAGAAGAAGTAGAGGCCTACAAGGGAGCCGATGAGCAGCAGACCGGAGATAAGGCGAGAGGTGCTACCCTTGCTCTGGAAGAGGTTGAAGGTGGCGTAGACGCCGACTACGATAGTGGCGAGAGCCCAGATGTTGAACATTATACGGGTCCAGCCGAAGCTTTCGGGTTCCGTGAATACCTCGGCAAACTTGGTGAGGGTAAGACCGTTCTGGTGGAATACCATCCAGAAGAAGATGACCACCGCGAATACGAGGAAGAGGGCTGTGATACGGCTACGTGTCTGCTCCTTGGTGAGCTCGGGAGCGGCCTGAGTGCTGTCGGATTTAGTAGCGGCAGTGGTGACGTTGGCGTAGGTCGAACGGCCGAATTTGTAGATGAGGAAGGAGATCACCATCGAGAGGCAGGCCACGGCAAATGCGTAGCTGTAGCCGGTGGAGATGGTGGCCATATAGTGCTGGCAGAATTCCTTGAGATCAGCACCCTGAGCAAACTCCTGAAGCACGGTGATCTTGTCGCCGACGGCGGCAGCTCCTTCGGCAATAAACTTATTGCAGAGGCCGGGGAGCTCGGGGCTGTATGTGAGTCCCTGTGAACTGAGAGCGCTTTCACATAGGGCTTTGGTGACGGATGGAGCAAACATGGCGCCGATGTTGATGGCCATGTAGAAGAGGGAGAAGGCTACGTCGCGTTTCGACTCATAGCGGGGATTGTTGTATAGGTCGCCTACCATCACCTGGAGGTTGCCTTTGAAGAGGCCTGTGCCACAGGAGATAAGAAGCAGGGCGAGCAACATAATGTAGAAAGCCGGGGAAGCGAAGGGGCTGCCGTCGGGCATCGCGGTGGGGATGGCCATCACGAGATAGCCGAGAAACATCACGATGATGCCGAGGGTCACGGTCTTCTGGAAGTTCCATTTGTCGGCGATTACACCGCCGATCATTGGCATGAAGTAGACGAGTGCAAGGAAAGTGGAGTAGATGGCGCCGGCTACGGCTGTGCTCAAGGCGAATTTGGCCTGGAGGAAGAGGAGCAGGATGGCAAGCATGGTGTAGTAACCGAAGCGTTCGCCGGTATTGGCCAATGCAAGCACATAGAGTCCTTTGGGTTGGTTCTTAAACATAATGTATCGGTTTATGATTTATTGAGATTTTGGCGTGATTGGAATGCGAGAGCATACATGCGCATCTGCTTGAGCATGGCTGTCAGGCCGTTGGACCGAGTGGGAGAGAGATTCTCAGCAAGTCCGATGCGGTCTATGAAGTAGAGGTCGGATGCGAGTATGTCGGCTGGTGTCTGGCCGTTGAGTACCTTGATGAGCAGGGCTATGATGCCTTTCACGATGATGGCGTCCGAATCGGCTGTGAAGTACACGCGGCCGTCGCGCTCCTCGGCGTTGAGCCATACGCGGCTCTGGCACCCCTCGATGAGATGCTGCGGAGTGCGATATTGTTCGTCGATCGGAGGGATTGTATTTCCCAGATCTATGATCATGCCGTAGCGGTCCATCCAGTCGTCGACCTCGGCGAATTCTTCGATTATTTCGTCCTGAATCTGGTTGATAGTCATATTCGTTGGCAAATATAGTAATTATTCGGGTTTTTCGGTATATATGACGCGCATTAAGGTGCGTCCCACGTCGGAAAGTGTGGCTTTGGAGATGTGGCTGAGATCATCGGCTATCGTGTGCCAGTATGGAGGGAATGAGCCGGTGTCGGGGTTGGCACATTCGATAATGTCGATGCAGGGTATGCCGGCGCGTGATATGTTGATATGGTCGTCGGTCACGGCGCCTGCCACCGAGTTGACGAATCGCGACACTCCTTCACGGTCGGCTGCGTCCCATACTTTGGCCACGGCGCCGGGAGCCTGGCGCTCGGAGAAATATTCGCGGGTGAATATGGCTCCATCGCCTCCTACCATATCGAGCAGAATGCCATAGGCCGGACGGTCGACGGGCTGATAGGGGAGTGCTGATGCCCATGCGGCGCTGCCGAGACACCATCCGTCGGAGGTGTCTTCGTCGGCTCGCGGGCCCATATCTTCTGCATCGACCATGAGGAAGTCGACGCCTATGGAGGCACTTTGCAGGCCGAGCTGACGGGCAAGCTCAAGCGCCACACCTACACCGGAGGCACCGTCATTGGCACCGGGTATCGGCTTGTCGCGGTTTGCCGGGTCGGGATCTTCGTCGGCCCACGGACGGGTGTCGTAGTGGGCGGCGATGAGGATGCGGCGTGGTGCTGAGGTGTTGAACCGAGCGAGTATATTGCGTGCCGGGAGAGTGCGGCCGTCGTAGGTGGTGACATCGGTGCGCTGCGTCACTACGGTGTCGGCTCCGTAGGCTGCGAAAGCCGACGTGAGGTAGTCGGCGCAACGTGTGTGTGCGTCGGTGCCGGGCACTCGCGGTCCGAAGTCGAGCTGCCGGGCTATGTGGGCGTAAGCGGAGTCGGCATCGAATCTTCCCCAAGTGGCACTGTCGGCCACTACAGGGGCAGAGGGAGCTGCGTTGTGCGAGGCTGAATTACCGCCGCTGCAGGCTAAGAGGATTAAGGTGATACCAATTATGCTGTGGGTCATTCTCATCGTGGTAACTGTCGGGGTTTTCATATATACATACAAAGGTACGGCGGCGAGGGTGGATATGCGTAATTAAAAATTGTTAAATGACTATTTGGCTCTGCTTATTGGGCTATCTTTGTAGATATGGACTCAGTAAAGCAACAGATCGCGGCCCTGCGTGAGGCCCTCAACCGTCACAATTATAATTACTATGTGCTCAATCAGCCGGAGATCTCCGACATGGAATTCGATATGCTCCTCAAGGAGCTTGAAAAGCTGGAGCGGGAGCATCCGGAGTTCGACGATCCGCTGTCGCCGACTCACCGTGTAGGCTCTGATCTGACGAAAGGTTTCGTACAGGTGCTTCACGAGCGCCCGATGCTGTCGCTCGGCAATACCTACTCGGTGGAAGAGGTCGACGAGTTCGTGGATCGCGCCCGCGGCGGCTTGGCCGGCGAGAAGGTGCAGATCGTGGGCGAACTGAAGTTTGACGGCACCTCGATCTCGCTTCTCTACGAGGATGGCAGGCTGGTGCAGGCGGTGACACGTGGCGACGGAGTGCGTGGCGATGTGGTCACGGCCAATGTGCTCACGATCCGAAGCATCCCCACACAACTGATTGGTGAGGGGTGGCCGCGCCGGTTTGAGATTCGCGGCGAGATTGTGATGCCGTGGAAAGAATTCGAACGTCTGAATGAAGAGCGCGAGCACGCCGGTGAGCCGTTGTTCGCCAATCCGCGCAATGCTGCGTCCGGTACACTCAAAATGCAGAATCCTGCTGAAGTAGCCCGTCGAGGATTAGATGCCTACTTATATTATCTGCTCGGCGATGAACTGCCCTTCGATAATCATTACGACAATATGCAGGCCGCCCGCTCGTGGGGCTTCAAGGTGCCCGATGCGATGCAGGTGATGGATACGATAGAGGAGGTGGATGCGTTCATTCAGCGCTGGGACGTGGAGCGTCGGGAACTTCCGGTAGCCATCGATGGACTCGTGTTCAAGGTCAACAGCCTCCGTCAGCAGCTCAATCTCGGCTACACGGCCAAGAGCCCTCGCTGGGCTATCGCATATAAGTTTCAGGCCGAACGGGCTTTGACACCGCTTCGCTTCGTGTCGTTTGAGGTGGGGCGCACGGGTGTGATCACTCCCGTAGCCAATCTGGAGCCGGTGCTTCTGTCGGGTACAATCGTGAAGCGAGCATCGCTTCACAACGACGACATAATCCGTTCGCTCGATATCCACGAGGGCGACCATCTCTATGTGGAGAAGGGTGGCGAGATCATCCCGAAAATCACAGGCGTGGATCTCGGCGCCCGACAGCCCGGCAGCCGGCCGGTGGAATTTATCAAGGTGTGTCCGGCCTGCGGCTCCGGGTTGGTGCGCGTGCCCGGAGAGGCGGCAATAGTCTGTCCCAATACATACGGCTGTCCGCCTCAGATCATAGGCCGCATCGAGCACTACGTAGGGCGCCGCATGATGGACATTGACGGTATAGGCGACGAAACTGCCGCGATGTTCTACGAGCGTGGCCTCGTCAAGACGCCGGCCGATCTGTATCGCCTCCGGGTAGAAGATCTGATGCATCTCGAAGGGCTCGGGCAGAAGAGCGCCGAGCGTATCATTGCGGGCATAGAGGCGAGCAAGCGTGCACCGCTTGAGCGTGTGATATTCGCGCTGTCTATTCCCTATGTGGGCGAGACAGTGGCGAAGCGTCTTGCCAAGTCGTGCCGCAGCATTCCGGCGCTGATGAGTATGGACGCCGAGGCCCTGACAGCTATCGATGATATCGGCCCGCGCATTGCGGCAAGTATTATCGACTTCTTCGCTGTGGAGTCGAACCGTGAGATTGTGGCGCAACTGGCCGAGGCGGGTGTGACGATGGAGCTTGAGGAGAGCGCTTCGGGTCTGCCGGAAAGCAATGCGCTCGAAGGTAAGACGATTGTGATATCCGGTACTTTCCTTCATCACTCGCGAGATGAATACAAGGAGATGATCGAACTCAACGGCGGTAAGAACGCCGGCTCGATATCGAAGAAGACCTCATTTGTGCTCGCCGGCGATAATATGGGCCCGGCCAAACTTGAGAAAGCGCAGAAGCTCGGCGTGGCCATAGTGACCGAGGATGAATTTCTCGCCATGCTTCCGCAAGTGTAAGATTATGGATAGAGGTCAGATAATATTATTCCAGTCACAGAGCGGAGATGCAAAGATTGAAGTACGCCTTGCCAACGAGTCGGTGTGGCTCACCGCCGACCAAATGGCCGAACTGTTTCAGCGCAACAAATCGACCATATCAAGGCATATTAAGAATATATATGAAAGTGGTGAGTTAGAGCAAAATCGAACTGTTGCATTTTTTGCAACAGTTCAAAACGAAGGCGATCGAAAGGTTGAGCGCAGCATTGCTTACTATAATCTCGATATGATAATAAGCGTGGGGTATCGCGTGAATTCGCATCGAGGTGTGCAGTTCCGGCAATGGGCCACGCAGGTGCTGAAGGAATATATGATCAAAGGGTTCGCGCTATGCTTCCGCAAGTGTAAGATTAGGGATAGAGGTCAGATAATTTTATTCCAGTCGCAGGGCGGGGATACGTTTCAGCGAAATAAGTCCACGATATCGAGGCACATTAGAAATGTGATTGAAAGTGCCGACGATGCGGGAAAAAGCGGGCGCGCCGGAGATGGGTGCGCCCGCAATAATCATGCATTGTGCATCATGCATCGTGCATCACTTCAATATTTTGGCGGCTTTGGAGCCCTGACGGAGGATGTAGAAGCCGGGAGCTACGGCATCGACTGAACGACCGAGCCATACGCCCTGCATATTATACACGTCGTAAGGCTCCGTATAGTCGATCGTCTGCGACTGCGGGCGGTC
>CAMWUX010000089.1 GCA_947177605.1 uncultured Porphyromonadaceae bacterium | reverse complement strand
ATTTCCAACAACGGCTACGGACCATTGATGGTTCGCAGCCGTCGGTATGGTTGGATCTCAGGGCGAATATTAAGCCTTGACGCGGGAGATGTAGGATCCGTCGCGGGTGTCAACCTCGATCATGTCGCCTTCGTTGACGAAGAGGGGCACGCGCACTTCGGCACCGGTCTCGAGAGTAGCGGGCTTGAGAGTGTTGGTGGCGGTATCACCCTTGAGGCCGGGCTCGGTGTAGGTGATCTTAAGCACGGTCTTGATGGGCATTTCGGCGTAGAGCACGGTTTCGGTCGAAGCGTCGGTGACTACTTCCACGCTGTCGCCTTCCTTCATATAGGGAGCGCCGGTCACGAGTTCCTTGTTGATAGGAATTTGCTCGTAGGTCTCGGTGTTCATGAATATGTCGTCGGCACCGTCGGCGTAGAGATACTGGAAGGGGCGACGCTCTACGCGTACGTCCTCGAGCTTCTCGCCGATGTTGAAGCGACGTTCGATTACACGGCCGTCGACTACGTCTTTGAGCTTGGTGCGCATGAAAGTGTTGCCTTTACCGGGCTTTACGTGAAGGAATTCCACGCAGAAATAGAGACGGCCGTCCATACGGATGCAGGTGCCGTTCTTGATGTCTTGAGCGTTGATCATATTTTATATTATAAGTGTTGATTTCCGGGCGCAAAGGTAATCAAAAACAATAAATTTCGCAAAAAGTAGAGCATGTCGTCGTAAAAATCGGCGGAAAAGCGCTACCTTTGCACGGTTTTCACGATAGAAAGCCCGCTTATCACTACACATAGACTTAATTTCTATCGTATGCACAATATAAAAAGGGCTTGGCTCGAACTCAGCGACGGCACTATGATGCAGGGCTATAGTTTCGGCCATGAATCGTCGACAGCAGGCGAAGTGGTGTTCAACACCGCTATGACGGGCTATCCCGAAAGTCTTTCCGATCCATCTTACGAAGGCCAGATACTGGTCACCACTTATCCGCTCGCGGGCAATTACGGTGTGCCGCCGCGGGGGGAGCAGAATGCCGTGAGCAAGTATTACGAGAGCGATCATATCCATGCGCGTGCTATCGTGGCTCAGGACTATTCGTGGCAGCATTCCCACTGGCAGGCTGACCGTAGCCTGGCCGAATGGCTCCGCGAAGAGGGTATCCCCGGCATCTACGGCATCGATACTCGCGCGCTCACCAAGCATCTGCGCACCCACGGGTCGATGCTCGGCCGTATTGTGGTGGAGGGCTGTGAGCCCGTCGACTTCTATAATCCAAATGAAGAGAACCTCGTGGCAAAGACAAGTTGTGGCGAGGTGGAGCATCACGGTGACGGCGACCGCCATGTGGTATTGGTGGACTGCGGAGTGAAGCATAATATAATAAGGTGCCTCACGCGCCGCAACGTGCGTGTGACCCGCGTACCCTGGGACTACGACTTCCTGAAGCTTGACTATGACGGCCTCTTTATCAGCAACGGTCCCGGTAATCCTGACTATGTGGACGTGACGGTGGAGAATCTGCGCCGTGCGCTCGCGCTCGACAAGCCGATATGTGGTATCTGTATGGGTAACCAGCTTCTTGCCCGCGCCGCCGGAGCAAGAATATACAAATTGCCGTTCGGCCACCGCAGCCATAATCAGCCGGTGCGCAGAGTAGGTACGGATCAGTGTTTCATCACATCCCAAAACCATGGCTTCGCAGTAGATTCCGCATCGCTGCCGGCCGACTGGGAACCGCTCTTCGTGAATCTCAACGACGGCACCAACGAGGGTATCCGCCATCGCTCGAAGCCTTTCTTCTCAGCCCAATTCCATCCCGAAGCGTCGTCGGGACCGAAGGATACAGAATTTTTATTCGATGAATTTATAGCAATGCTCTAATCCATATCAATATGCAGCAGACCAACCAACCTACCGCCTTCAAGCCGAAAGTGAAAAAAGTGCTCCTCCTCGGCAGTGGAGCGTTGAAAATCGGCGAGGCCGGCGAGTTCGACTATTCCGGCTCGCAGGCTCTCAAGGCCATGAAGGAAGAGGGAATCCATACAGTATTGATCAACCCGAATATAGCGACCGTGCAAACATCCGAAGGGGTGGCCGACACGGTCTATTTTTTGCCCGTGACGCCAGACTTCGTGGAGAAGGTGATAGAGCGCGAACGCCCCGATGGTATTCTGCTCGCTTTTGGCGGACAGACTGCGCTCAACTGCGGCGTGGAACTCTATCGCAGCGGTGTGCTGGAGCGCTACGGCGTGGATGTGCTCGGTACGCCCGTCACCACAATTATTGATACTGAGGATCGGGAACTATTCGTGGAGCGCCTCGATGAGATCAACGTAAAGACGATAAAGAGTGAGGCCGTAAGCACTATCGAGGAGGCACGCGAGGCGGCCGAGCGTCTGGGCTATCCCGTGATAGTACGCGCCGCTTATGCTCTCGGTGGCCTCGGCTCCGGCTTCTGCGACGATGAAGCTCAGCTCAATGCTCTGGTGGAAAAAGCTCTGGCTTTCTCTCCGCAGGTGCTTGTGGAGAAATCGCTTAAGGGCTGGAAAGAGGTGGAGTATGAGGTGGTGCGCGACCGCTACGACAACTGTATCACCGTCTGCAATATGGAGAACTTCGACCCGCTCGGCATCCATACAGGTGAATCGATAGTGGTGGCTCCATCTCAGACGCTCTCCAATGAAGACTATCACTATCTGCGCAAACTGGCTATAAAGATTGTGCGTCACCTCGGTATCGTGGGCGAATGCAACGTGCAGTATGCGTTCGATCCCAATTCGATGGATTACCGCGTGATCGAGGTCAACGCCCGTCTGAGCCGTTCTTCGGCTCTGGCATCGAAGGCTACCGGCTATCCGCTTGCTCTGGTGGCCGCTAAGCTGGCGTTGGGCTACGGCCTGTTTGAACTGCGCAATTCGGTGACACGGGTAACGTCGGCATTCTTCGAGCCGGCGCTTGACTACGTGGTGGTGAAGATTCCCCGCTGGGACCTCGGAAAATTCCAGGGTGTGCGTCGCGAGATCGGCTCGTCGATGAAGTCGGTGGGCGAGGTGATGGCCATAGGCCGCACCCTTGAGGAAGCGATACAGAAAGGTCTGCGAATGATCGGTCAGGGAATGCACGGCTTTGTGGAAAACCGCCGTATGCATTACGACGATCTCGACGCCGAGCTGAGCCATCCTACCGACAGCCGTATCTTCGCCATAGCAGAGGCGATGCTTCAGGGCTACAGCGCGGAGCGTATCCACGAACTTACGAAGATCGACCGATGGTTTCTCTACAAGCTGGCCAATCTGGTGTCGACCGCTCATGATCTCGAACGCTACAATACTCCCGATGAAATTCCGGCCGAGCTTCTGCGTCTGGCCAAGGAGCAGGGCTTCAGTGACTTCCAGATAGCACGCGCCTTGTGGCAGGATGCTCCCGGTAATACGATGGCGGCTAAGTCTGCCGCCGTAAGGCGCCGTCGTAAAGAGCTCTCGATCGTGCCCGTAGTGAAGCAGATCGATACCCTCGCGGCCGAATATCCGGCGATGACCAACTATCTCTATCTCACCTACAACGGCTCGGCCAACGATGTGGACTATCTCCACGATCATCGCTCGGTGGTGGTGCTCGGATCGGGTGCTTACCGCATCGGGTCGAGTGTGGAATTCGACTGGTGCTCGGTGCAGGCGCTTCAGGCAGCCAAGAAGCAGGGGTGGCGTCCGGTGATGATCAATTATAATCCGGAGACGGTGTCGACCGACTATGATATGTGTGACCGCCTCTACTTCGACGAACTGACTTTCGAGCGCGTGCTCGATATTCTCGAACTCGAACAACCTCACGGCGTAATACTCTCCGTAGGCGGTCAGATACCCAACAATCTGGCTATGCGCCTCGACGCTGCCCGTGTGCCTATACTCGGCACGAATGCTTCGTCGATCGACCGCGCCGAGGACCGACACAAGTTCTCCGCGATGCTCGACAGCATCGATGTGGATCAGCCCCGATGGGCCGAGCTGACATCGCAGGCCGACATCAATGCTTTCATAGAGCGGGTCGGCTTCCCGGTGCTCGTGCGCCCGAGTTATGTGCTTTCGGGCGCGGCTATGGGTGTATGCTCCAACGAGCGCGAACTCACTCACTTCCTTTCGGCGGCGGCCAGCGTAAGTCCCGACCACCCTGTAGTGGTGACGGAGTTTGTGCAGGGCGCCAAGGAGATAGAGATGGACGCCGTGGCTGCGCAGGGCGAGATCAAGGTGTATGCCATATCGGAGCATATCGAATATGCCGGTGTACATTCGGGCGACGCCACGATCCAGTTCCCTCCGCAAAAACTTTACGTCGAGACTATCCGACGCATCAAGAAGATAAGCCAGCGCATAGCCAAAGAGTTGAATATCACCGGTCCGTTTAATATCCAGTTTCTTGCCAAGAATAATGATATCAAGGTGATAGAGTGTAATCTGCGCGCATCACGCTCCTTCCCGTTCGTGAGCAAGGTGCTGAAGATCAACTTTATCGATCTGGCTACCCGGGTGATGCTTGGAATGGATGTGGAGCGCCCCGAGCGCAGTGCCTTCGATCTCGACTATGTGGGTGTGAAGGCGTCGCAGTTCAGCTTCTCGCGCCTGCAGGGTGCCGATCCGGTGCTCGGTGTGGATATGTCGTCGACCGGAGAAGTTGGTTGCCTGGCATCCGATCCCGGCGAGGCTCTGCTTAAGGCTATGCTTGCAGTGGGTGTACGCATCCCGGCTCCAGGCAGTGGGGTGCTGCTCTCGACCGGTACAGCCAAGCAGAAAGCGGAGATGCTTGAAGCTGCACGCGAACTCAGTCGCGCCGGCTACAAACTATATGCCACCGGCGGTACTCACCGATATCTCGAAAATGAAGGCGTAGAGGCTACACCGGTCTATTTCCCGTCGGAACCCGACCGCAAGCCGCAGGCTATCGATTTGCTCCACAGTCACGATATAGAATTGGTAGTGAATCTACCGAAAAACTTGTCGGAAGGGGAGTTGACCAATGGCTATCGCATACGTCGCACGGCCATCGACCTCAATATCCCGTTGCTCACCAATGCTCGCCTCGCTTCGGCTTTCATTAGCGCTTTTACCACCATTCCTGTCGAATCCATGGAGATAAAGCCTTGGGCCGACTACAAATAATAAAGATATATTTGAAAATAACAGAGGGTGACTACGCGAAGTGGCCACCCTATATCTTCTATAAACTACTATTAGAGGGAATTGTCGGTTGACTCTTTCTCTTGAGGTTCAATGCGCTCGCTGCGTTTGTAGACTGATGTTTCGCCGTCTTGCTCAAGTGTCATTGTGGTTTTTCCACTTGAGACCGTAGATATCACAATAATCTTGCTCCTGAGCGGATCTTTCAGTTCATTTCTCATAGTCTCCACGGTCTCTGCAACCTCGTTGAGCCCGATGTAATCGGACGACATATAATCGCACCCTATGCTTTCAACATCGATTGTCTCGATGATCTCGTCTTTAGTAGCGTACCAGGTTCCTTTACCGACAATTGATAAAACCGGAGTGAAGTCTTGCGCAAAAACTGCGATCCTACGATTTAATGTATTGTCTGGACGGTAGCTTACTTCCTCTACGTAGGCCATGCCATCTTCGTAACTACGTTCAACCCATGTACCATAGAGCAAATCTTCGACCTCCGGATCTGAGCCGGAGGTCGGTTTGTGCCCGCAAGATGGCAGTATCGCTATAAGCGATAGCAGTATTGCGGTAAAGAGATATGT
>CAMWUX010000088.1 GCA_947177605.1 uncultured Porphyromonadaceae bacterium | reverse complement strand
GCACACCTGTCATACGGCTCAGTTCGTTGAACCGCCCCGTTTTCATAATCGGAGCGTAAGGCTCAAGCCAAGTCATACCCTCCTTCGGAGCCGTGAAGTCGGCCGGGTTGCGGCGCGGAATCCAGTCAAACGCCACTTCGGAGATGATTTGGCCATCCGTGTCAAGTGTCACGGCTTTGACCGCGCGACCGGCTTCGTCGATCTCGCGCACCAATTCCAGTAAAAGTTCCGAAGTCGAGCGCCGATGGCCTACAGCGGTGATAGATTGCAGGCAGGGGAGCGAGGCTTGTAGGGCGGAAATATCGAGCATCGGTGAAACTTTCACCAGCACACGCCGCGCCACGCGCAGCATTTCTGGCCATAGTGCCGACACATCAGGCGAACACTCGGCAAGCGACCGCAGGCGTCGTCCATGCGTGGAGTCGCGTCGTGCCGGATCGATGAATATTGTGTCATAGCTGTCGGTAGCCATTTCCTTCAGCATAAGCGATGAATCGCCTTCAAGCACCCGGATTCCGTCGACGCCCAATAATTCGGTATTGTGGGTGAGCGCCTTGCATGCAGTCGGATTGATTTCGCAGATGTCGATGGTGCGTCCCTCCGCCGCAATATGGAAAGCATCGATGCCAAGGCCGCCGGTCATATCGAGTATCCTGCATTCCGACGCCGACAGAAGTGTAGCGTGGTATTGCGCCACAGCATCGGACGTACATTGCTGCGCAAGCAGCGCCGAGGGGAAGATAAGCCTCGGCGCACGTGCGAGTGTATGGCGTAGTTTGGCCGCGGCGCTTTGCCGCCCCTCTATCTGGCCGATGGCCCACGGTGGTATGTCGGCAGGTCTGTGGAGCCGCAGATTCACCGGATCCGCGGTCAGATTCTGCTCTATCCATTGCCATTGATTAGTGTCGAGATGCATATCTTCAAAAAAATTTTTCGCAAAGATAGCAAGATTGGCACAACTTTTGTTTAAGATAATATGTATATTTACTGAATCATGAACTCATCCATATCATCTCTCTATACCCGAATCGATGACGCGGTGGCCCGCAGGCGCTACTCGCTTGCCTTCGAACTGCTGCAGTCACTCGCTGCTACCGTAAAACTTCCGTGGGAAACACTCGACGCAATCGAGGCGCTTCGAGGCAACTACACCATGATGCGGCGTTTTGCCGTAGACGGTGCTGAGGACCCTCACCGCGAGGAGTTTGCCGCCCGTATCGGTGCCGATATCCTGCGGTTGGCAGATACAGCTGTACGTGCTTCGCTTCAGCCGCAGGCTCCCGGCCTCTATTACTCTACGCTGCGGGTCGAAGCTATGCAGCCCGATGCCGGGTTGAGCATCTTGCTTGAGCGCTACCGCGGGCTCTACGCCAAGCTGAGTCTGGCGCAGATGGGCAATCAGAAGCGCGAACAGCTCAAGGAATTGCGACGTCAGCTCGACAGCCTTGCCGATCGCATCTTCGGTGTCGTATGGATCACCTATCCCCTCACCGCAGCCGATAGCGAGCTTTTGCTCAAAGCTTTTGCTGACGATGCTCTGCCCGCCGCCCTCAAAGAGATGATACTGTCGGCTCTCATGCTCGGCAATATGGAGTATTTCGATGAATTGCGTATATCCACGCTCGCCCGCGTTTATCTCACCGCCACAGGTGCAGTGGAGATGCGGGCGTTGGCCAGCCTGATGATTGCATTGTGGACATCGCGTTCGCGTTTGGCCTCCTCATCTTCGATCCACAGCGTACTGGCATCCGTGGCCGAAACCAAACCGACTTGGGCCGACGACCTAAAGTCGGCTTGTCTGGCGCTTGCCCGCACTCGCGACACACAGCGCGTCACCGCCACCATGCGCGATGAGATTATCCCCGAGATGATGAAGCTCCGCCCCGATCTGATGAAGGGTGCCGACAGGCAGATGCCCGATCTGAGCGATATGTCGCCCGAAGAGGCGATGGAGATGAATCCCGAATGGGAGGAGATATTGGAGAAGTCTGGCTTGGAGTCGAAATTGCGCGCTTTGAGCGATATGCAGGCCGAGGGTGCCGATGTGATGATGGGTACCTTCTCCAATCTCAAGAGTTTTCCCTTCTTCCGCGATCCGGCGGCATGGTTTACCCCCTTCGATGCCTCCCATTCGGCTGTGACAGACGCCGTGGGCGATGCGCTTTCCACCCTCGCCGCCTTAGTGGAGAATATGCCTGGTATATGTGATAGCGACAAATACTCTCTTGTGCTCTCGCTCCAGCGCCTCCCCGCCGATCAGGCGCACACATTTGCCGCACAAATCAAGGCTCACGAGGCGCAGATGGCCGAACTCCTATCGGTCGAGCTGCATCCCGACGCCGTCAGCCGTACACGTCTGCTAGATAGTAACATACACGACGCATACCGCTTCTTCAACCTCTATCGCCGCAAAGGAGAGTTCCGCAATCCGTTCGAAGGCTCAGGTATCACCCTCGCCGCCGTGCCGGCGCTGCTGCCCTACGTGAAGGCTGCCGACGCCATAGAGCCGATGGGCGAATTTTATTTCCGCAAAGGTTATTACGCCGAAGCTCTCCCGCTATTCGGCATTATGGAAAATGACACCGTGCCCGGCGCAATGCCGCGCAGCGACCTGTTCCAGAAGATGGGTATGTGCTATCAGTCGCTGGGCCAATTCGAGAAGGCGCTTGAGTATTACCGCAAGAGCGAGATCATAGCGCCCGATAGTCTCTGGACTCTCCGCCGTATAGCCCTGTGTAGCCGTAAGCTCGGGCTGCATCAGCAGGCTTTCGACTATTACAGTCGTCTGGCTGAGAAGGATCCGCAGTCCGTGAGTCTCGCATTGTCGATGGGGCATTCTCTACTCGCACTCGGTAAGCCGCGCGAAGCCCGGAGCTATTATTATAAGGCGCAGTTCCTGAGCGATAGCTCCGATGCCAAGTATATCCGCCCGCTTGCATGGTGCGCATTCCTCACCGGCGACTTCGACAAAGCCGAGGAGCTCTATGCTCGTCTGCTTGCCGGGGCTGAGACGGCCGACTGGCTCAATGCAGGCCACGTGGCCATGGCGCGACGTCAGTATTCGCAGGCTGTCGACCGTTACCGTCGCGCCGCTTCCAGCGGCAAACTTGCAGAACTGATCGAGGCCGACCGCGAAGTGCTGCTCCGCTCCGGCGTCGATGCCCTGATGCTTGACCTGATAGTGGACGCCGCTCTATCCTGATTAGCGGATAAATAAGAGTTCGCGGTATTTGGGCAGCGGCCACATACGGTCGTCTACCATCCCTTCAAGTTTGTCGATGTGGTAGCGTATCACCTCCATCGGCGGTACTACGGTGTCGTGGTATGCGATCGCTTTTTCGCGCTCGTCGTCGATACGGTTGGCACGCTTGCGCGCTTCCACCATTTCCGCTACCTTCTCCGTGATTTTGGCCATGTGAGCCGAAATGCACTCTATCGTTTCCAAGTCGGTAGCTGTGAGTTCCTCACCCTTCTTGCCCGGGAAGAGTGAGCGCAGCTTCAGGGCATTGTCCGTGAGCAGATCGCGGTAGCGCACCGCCACCGGTATCACGTGGTTCATGGCCATATCGCCAAGTACTCGGGCTTCGATCTGCACCTTCTTTGTGTAGACTTCCCACTTCACTTCATTGCGGGCGCGCAGTTCCACTTCGCTCAACACTCCGGTGCGGCCGAACATCTCGACCGACGACGGACGCAGATAGGCGTCAAACATCCGTGGCGCGGAGATCTCGCAGTCAAGGCCGCGGCGAGCCGCTTCCTCTTTCCATTCGTCGCTGTAGCCGTTGCCGTCGAAGTGGATTGCCTTGCTTTGCTTTATGAGTGTGCGGATTTCCGATAGCAGGGCGTGTTCGAGCTCCTCGCCTTTAGCGAGGCGAGCGTCTACTTTGGTCTTGAAGTCGGTCAGCTGATCGGCTACAGCTGCGTTGAGGGCTATCATCGCCGACGCACAGTTGGCCGACGAGCCTACGGCGCGGAATTCGAAGCGGTTGCCCGTGAAGGCGAAAGGTGATGTGCGGTTACGGTCGGTATTGTCTACGAGAATTTCGGGAATCTGGTCTACGTTGAGACGCATGCCCTTCTTGCCCGATAGATTGAGTATCGCATCCGCTTCATTCTCTTCGAGATGCTCTATGATGCCGCGGAGATACGAGCCGAGGAATATGGAGATAATAGCCGGAGGAGCTTCGTTTGCGCCGAGACGATGGGAGTTGGTGGCCGATGCTATGGACGCTTTGAGCAGTCCGTTGTGGCGGTGTACGGCAGCCATCACATTGACGATGAATGTGATAAACTGCAGATTATCTTTTGCTGTCTTGCCCGGGGCGAAGAGCAATACACCCTTGTCGGTGCCGAGGCTCCAGTTGTTGTGCTTACCCGATCCATTGACTCCGGCAAACGGTTTCTCGTGAAGCAGCACCCGGAAGTTGTGGCGGCGTGCCACCTCATGCATCAGCGACATCAGCAGCAGATTATGGTCATTGGCCAGATTAGTTTCTTCAAAGATAGGTGCGAGCTCAAACTGATTGGGAGCCACCTCATTGTGGCGCGTCTTGGCCGGTATGCCGAGCTTGTGGCATTCAGTCTCCAGATCGAGCATAAAAGCCTCCACTCGCGAGGGAATGGCGCCGAAGTAGTGATCTTCGAGCTGCTGGTTTTTTGCACTTTCATGACCCATCAGGGTGCGCCCGGTCATCACTAAGTCAGGGCGCGCGCTGTAGAGCGCTTCATCTACCAGAAAATACTCTTGCTCCCACCCGAGGTAGGAATACACCCGGTTCACTTCCGGATCGAAGTAGCGGGCTACCTCGGTAGCGGCTTTGTCCACACTGTTGAGCGCACGCAGCAGGGGAGTCTTGTAGTCAAGCGATTCACCTGTGTAGCTGATGAATATCGTGGGAATACAGAGCGTCTTGTCAAGGATGAACGCCGGTGATGAGATATCCCAGGCCGAGTATCCGCGGGCTTCGAAGGTATTGCGGATACCGCCGTTGGGGAAACTCGACGCGTCGGGCTCCTGTTGCACCAGCAGCTTGCCCGAGAATTCCTCGGTGATGCTGCCCCCCGTCGGGCCGTGCTCTATGAATGAGTCGTGCTTCTCGGCGGTACCGTCCGTCAGAGGGTGGAACCAGTGGGTGTAGTGGCGGGCGCCGTTGTCGATCGCCCACCGCTTCATGCCATCGGCTATGCTGTCGGCTATCTCTCGCGACAGTGGCTTCTTGTTGTCGATAGCGTCAATGAGCGCATTGTAGGTAGGCTCGGGGAGATATTGCTGCATCTTCTCTCGGTTGAATACGTAGCGGCCGTAGTACTGGTCGGGACGTTCTTTCGGAAGATCGATGGCTACGGCTTTGTGCTCGGAAGCCTTGTCGATAGCGTTGAAGCGGAGTGATGACATGATGGTTGCTGGATTTTATATTTTCTTGTTGTAAGCTGATAGATTTCTTTAGATGAGATGTTTGAGGCGCTCTACAGCCTTGGCTGTGAGTTCATGGGTGGAGAAGGCGGTGAGTCTTACGAAGCCTTCGCCCGACGGTCCGAAGCCGCTGCCTGGAGTGGTGACGATATGGCACCGGTCGAGAAGCAGGCGGAAAAATTCTTCCGACGACAGTCCCGCCGGAGCTTTGCACCACACGTATGGTGAATCCACACCGCCGTAAGTGGTCAGTCCGGCACCGGTGAGTCCCTCGCGCAGCATCGTGGCGTTGCTCTTGTAGTAGTCGATGGTGGCCTGTATCTGTGCGCGTCCTTCTGG
>CAMWUX010000087.1 GCA_947177605.1 uncultured Porphyromonadaceae bacterium | reverse complement strand
TGTGACCCTCAACGGTTTTCAAGACCGCCGCAATCGACCACTCTGCCATCTCTCCTTCGGATCTTTGTGGCCCGATTTCTGACTGCAAAGTTAATACTTTATTTCTATCCACACAATAGTCCACACGTAAATGTAAGGTTTTCATATTGCTTCACCCCAAAGCCGTTGGCTTATTCCAACTTTTTAGTAACTTTGCAATCGGATTGACAAAGCGTTAATCCACGACATTTTGGTAAATTAGGAAGCGTTATGCTTATTTCGCGAATGAAAACGTAGGAAATTTTCATCAGAGAACGCGAATGGCACAGCGGTTCTCACGCGTATAGCGTGGGCTGCTATCTCCATATCTGTTCTCACGGTTATTCCTACGACCTTCATTCAAGACGTGGCATAGTTGGCTCACGTTTCTTGTGTATATATCTAATGCCCTTTGAGCCTGAGGACATAAAAGTTTTTATTATGAAAAAGTTTTTAGTATCAATGGCGTTGGTAATGGTAGCCGGGCTATCGGTTATGGCACAAAACACCATCGTTAGCAATCCCGACAACAAAGCGTATTTCGGTGTGCGCGTCGGCGGAGAAGTGACATGTCCGGGTAAGTTGGTGGGCGATAATGTCAGTGTGAATATGTTCAATAATGGTGGTGGTGTAGAATTTGGCGGTATTTACAATGTACCTGTTGTAGCCAACTTCTATATTGAGCCCGGGCTGAAATTCTTCTACAATACATTCTCTTGCAAAAAAGAATTTATAGAGGATATACAGGATGATATAATTTTCAATAGCTTATCGATAAAGACATTCGGTATGCGCATACCCGTTATGGTCGGTTATCACTTCGATTTTACCGACGATGTGAAAGTATCCGTATTCACCGGTCCTGAGTTAGAGATAGGTTTATCGGCCAAAGAATATATCAAAGGCCACAATGTCGAGATGTCGGGAAGCGTGTATGGTGAAGATGGAAGTTTCAACCGAGTGAATGTGCTCTGGGGTATCGGTGCCGGTATCTCCTATCAGCATTTCCAGTTCAGTGTCAGTGGCGGTATCTGTATGGTCAATATGCTTAAAGACTCCGATGCCACATTCCACGAAAATCGCGTGAACTTCAGCTTAGGCTACAATTTCTAATCGCATATAGATTATAAAATATTGGCGCCCGGGATTCCAAGTCCCGGGCGCCGAATGTATTGCGATAGTGTAGAGCCGTTTATTCTTCGGCGGCTTCTACTTCGGCGGCCTCGACAGCAGGAGTCTGTATGTTGGGGAGTTCGAGACCGTAGTGATTCTTGTGGTTAAGTGCTTTCAGATAGATAGCGAGGAGGAGAGCGAGAATACCGAATCCGGCAAAGATAATCATCGGGATGGTATAGTCGTAGTGTACGAAGAATCCGTCGGGTGCCTCCATACCGAGCTTCTTCCATTCCTCAAGTTGAGCAAGTTGCTCTACTACGACAGGGTTAGATGCGTTGACCGTATCAAGCACGTAGCCGATCAACAGCGGCACGAGGCATAGACCGATATTCTGCACCCAGAAGATGAGGCAGTAGGCACTGCCGAGCACTTTCTCTTCGATAATCTTTGGAACGCTGGGCCAGAGGGCTGCCGGTACGAGTGCAAACGATATACCGAGAACGATGATCGTACAGTATGCCAAAACCTTGCTATGGGTTGCCGGAAGCACGAATGCAAATATCAGGTGGCAGACGATCAGCAGCAGTGCGCCATAGATAAGCATTGTGGCACCTTTACCGCGACGGTCGAGGAAGTTGCCGAGCAATACGGTTATCACAGCAGCACCGATCGGGAACCAGCGGAAGATGTCGGATGCCTCTTGCGCCGAAATGTCGCCGATGTTGCACTGGAGCATCTCGGCGCCGTAGGCCTGGAAGGGGAAGATTGCCGAGTAGTAGAGCACACAGAGCAGGGCAACAACCCAAAATATGTGACTTGAGAATATTTTAACCACGTCGGAAGCCTTGAACTCTTCGTCGGGTGCATTTTCTTCCTTGGCGTTTTCGCCCAGCTGACGATCAAACTTAGTATCCATCAGGCAGAATACGCTATATGTGATCAGTCCGATAAACAGCAGTGCCGAGCAGAAGGCTACGGGCGCTACTACTGTGCCGAACTTGGCGGCGATGAAGGGGGAGATGGAGAATATCGCAAATACGCCGAGGCGGGCGATAGCCATTTCAAGACCCATGGCCAATGCCATCTCTTTGCCCTTAAACCATTTGGCTATTGCCTTGGATACTGTGGTACCGGCCATCTCGCAGCCGCAACCGAATATCATGAATCCGAGTGAAGCCATCTTGGCGCTGGCGGGCATATCGGTCCACCAGGAGTTGAGCCATGATTCCAGACCGGTATCGACCATCAGGTCGCTGATACCGTAGAGCTTGATACATGCACCCACAACCATCAGCGAGGCGGAGAGCACGCCGGTGAAACGAATGCCGGTCTTGTCGAGGATAAAGCCGGCAATAATGAGAAATCCGCATACATTGAGAATGTATTCCGACGAGCGATACGTGCCGTAGGCGGTCGAATTCCATCCCAACTGCGGATCAAGCAGACTCTTGAGCGGAGCCATAACATCTACGAACATGTAGGCGAAAAACATCATCGACGCAATCAGCGCCAATGCTGTCCAACGTGCCCACGCCTTGTCGTTGATGTACTCTTTAACAACTGCAGTAGTCATCTGATTAATGTGATTTTTAGTTGGTTTATTGTTGTTTTGTTTTGAATTGTTGAGTGGTCGCAGAAATGAATAATTCGTGCAAATTTAGTCATTAATTTCCACTTGGAGCATATTTTAGATGAGTTTTTGATAATTTTGATTCTCCACGGCTGCTCTCCGGCACCCTGCTTGTGTGATCTAATGGATTCCGCGGCGATTGAGCTCCTCCTGATATCGTTTGGCGTTCTTAAGATGGGTCGCATAGTCGGAGCTGAAATTGTGGCGCCCGGAGAAATCCTCTTTGGCACACATATACAGATAGTCGTTGGGCTTACTATCAAGTATTTCCTGAAGCGTAGCTGCCGACGGATTGCGTATCGGCCCGGGTGGAAGGCCTTTTTTGACGTATGTATTGTAGGGCGACTGGTAGCGGGTATGAGCCACGGTCACTCGCTTGATCGTATAGTCGCCTATGGCATAGCGTACGGTGGGATCGGCCTGTAGAGGCATACCTATATTGAGACGGTTGATATAGAGGCGCCCTACTATACCGCGCTCGGCGCGGTCGGCCGTCTCCTCTTCGGCTATGGAAGCTACTATGGCTACGCCCTCCGGTGTAAGGCCAAGTGCTTTGGCCTTCGCCGTGCGCTCTTCGTTCCAGAAAGCGAGATATGTGTCGTGCAATTTTTCCACAATGCTCTCTGGGGTAGCGGACCAATACACCTCGTATGTGTCGGGCAACAGCGAGCCTATATGCTGAGCTGCAGCTACACCGCGGGCATTAAGTACATTGGTGATCGCCGAAGCCATAGCCGTAGAATCGGCTTCGATGTTACGGCTCAGGCGCGAGGCTATCCTGCCTATTGTGCGGGCCTCGGACCATGTGATCTGTACTGGTGTCTGACGTCCTTTGGCTATATTACGGCTCACGGTCAGCGCCGAGCTTCCCGGCTTTATCAGGTAAGCGCCGTGAGCTATCGATGCTTTGCCACCCTGAATTTCCCACAACCGAGTCACTCGCGAGCCGAATCCCTCGCCGAGAGTCGATTCGATGCTGTCGGCCACGGCTGCTTCGGTAGCTTCTGCCGGAATATAAAGCCATCGCTCCTCGCCATTGTAGGTCGACAGGCAGTACGCAGCACTCACAATTCCTGCCAGTATCCCCAGACCTGCTATTACGGAACCCCATAGAAGCGGCTTAAGGCTGCGCTGTGTCGGTTTCTTTTTCTTCCTCTGTTGAGTCGTTTTTTTTGCCATTATTGATTGATTCAATTATAGTTGTCAGTATTGTCTCACGTGGTTTCATTGTCGAGAAGGATGTGTTTCCGCGTTCGGGGTATATGCTGTTACAAAGAAATATGAATACCAGGTCGCGCTCGGGGTCTACCCAACAGCATGTGCCGGTGAAGCCGGTGTGACCGTAAGTATTCGGTGATGCTCCCGTCGAGCGCCACGACTTGGTGCGTCCCGCGAGGTCAAATCCCGGGGCGCGTCCTGATATGGAATCTATAGTCGCAGTGAATAACTTTACGGTGGAGGGATCGAATATTTTCACCCTGCCGTAGGAGCCACCTTGCAGCCATGTCTGGCATATTTTGGCTGCATCGAGCGCCGTGGTGAAGAGCCCGGCATTTCCCTGCACGCCTCCCGAGAAAGCGGCGATCTCATCGTGTACATATCCTTGCAGTTGCTGATTGCGGATGTATGTATCATATTCCGTGGGAGCGATCTGAGATTTAGGATATTGGGACGCAGGTCGGAAACAGGTGTGATAGGCTCCAATGGGCGCATACACCGATTTGTCGAGCAATCGGGTGAACCGGTTGCCGGAAGCAGCCTCAACTAAGTCTTTCAATATGCAGAAATTCAGACAGCTGTAGAGATACCTGCGCTCCTTGAGCGGTGCATTGTATATGGCGCTGTCGATGAGGGCTGTCTCGCGGTCGGATGCATATACATCCTTCCCCACCGGGATATAATACTCCTCGCTCCTCTCATTGGCGAAGAGCCCGGGTCGGACATTTATTTTCCCTTCTTTCTGCAGACGCTTGATCTGTATAGCTCTGTCTGCGCTTTTCTTTATTTTCCAGGCCGCAGAGAGCAGGGCATTGCTTGTCGAATCGAGCAATACTTTGTTGGTGTTGACAGATGCAGGTAGGCCGCTACGATGATAAAGGAAGTCGGCCACTGTGAGATCCGACAATCCATCGCGGCGCAGCTTTGGTAGCCATTTGGCCGGTTCCGATTGTAGAGTTACTGTGCTCGAATCAAATAGTTTCATCACCGCCGGAAGAGTAGCGAGTACCTTAGAGAGAGAGGCTACGTCGTAGAGCGTGGAGTCCGTGACCGGTGTCGCATCTTTTTTGCCGCCGAGGGTGCCATATGATTTATCTATCACTACATCTCCGTGGCGAGCCACAACTATCTGGCATCCGGGGAAGCTTGGCACCAAGGCTTTAAGATTATTCTGTACGATCTGGTCGATGCGTCGCTCCAGATCCAACGTCATGCCGACATCTTCAGGCTCCGCGAAGCCGAGGCGTGAGCGGGGTATCATCTTGCCGTCAGCGCCCTTAATGTCGAATCCACCGAATAGAGCCTGCGCCGCCGCTGCCTGCGTCGTAGCTCCCGCATCTTCAGCTATGAGTAACGAGGTACTGAATATCCTCCCGGCCTTTTCAGGCGCATCGAACCACACCACGGCCAGTAGATTGGTAAGCCGCTCCGAAAGTCTCCGTGCCTCGGAATATAGAGCTTTATCAGTGCCTTTTATCACGATTACGGTAGGCGTATCCGGCTTGATTCTGCCTGCTTCGGCCTTGTTGACTGCATCGGCTTTGGCATATTTCTTGAAGTATCGCGTAAATTCGGTGAGCGGTTCGTCGGAATAGATCACGATCGAGATCGGAGCGGAGGGGAGCTTGCGTATGGGCAGTAGATGATTTTTGTCAGCTGCTATCGACACACGGCTGCGTGCCTCCACAAGCGGACTGGCGGCATGGCCGAGGAGCGGCATACATAGCAATATGAAGAGCAGCAGGCGCATTAAGTTAATTACGGAATAAGGG
>CAMWUX010000086.1 GCA_947177605.1 uncultured Porphyromonadaceae bacterium | reverse complement strand
TCGATATGGATTCGCAGGCTACCAAATGCCGATGCCTCACCGTGCTCGCGGGCTTCGATCCGGCCACTGCCACACCCATTGAAGTGGATGCCGACCTCATTGCGGCCGCATCGGCCTATGAGCAGCGTGATTTATTGAACCCAACACTTTGAAATCCCGCCCGGTTGGCGTAACTTTGCAGTCGGAAATTCACCATCTATCACAAATGACCGCAATTCAGGATACCATGCAGCAGATACTCGCAGCCGAAAGCGCCGCGGTAGCTGCCATACCATACACCGAGCAGTACGACAAAGCCATATCGCTCATCGTCGAGCACGTACATCGCCGTCACGGCAAACTCGTCACCTCTGGCATGGGCAAAGCCGGGCAGATAGCCCTCAACATCGCCACTACATTCTCGTCGACCGGTACACCCGCCGTCAACCTGCACCCCTCTGAAGCGCAGCACGGCGATCTCGGCGTAGTGCAGCCCGACGACGTGATGCTCCTTATCTCCAACTCTGGCAAGACCTGCGAGATCGTAAAACTGGTGGAACTAACCCGCAACCTCTATCCTCAGATACCCGTCATCGTCATCACCGGCAATCCCGACAGCCCTCTTGCCCGCTGTGCTGAAGCAGTGCTCCTCACCGGAGCGGCACCCGAAGTATGTCCACTCGGGCTCACCCCCACCACCTCCACCACGGTGATGACTGTGATAGGCGACGTACTCGTGGTCAATGTGATGAAGATCACCGGTTTCACCCGTGAGCAATACGCCCTGCGCCACCACGGCGGATACCTCGGCACCCTCTCCCGCCATTGATCACTTGCTGATGAAACAGACCTCTCTCGATCCCACATTCATCCCCTCCGGATCCGATCTGCTCACGCAGATGGGTATCACCGAGGGCGACATCAATCTGTCGGATCTGCGCCACGCCGTAGCCCGACTGCCGTTCAATAAGGCCTACGACTTCCTGCGTGCCGCCGTCAACTCATTCATCAGCCGCGACATGGCCGATCAGGCCATCGACTACATAATGCAGTTCGACACCATTGCGTCGCGTCTCACCGACCCCGATCCCGAACTCCACGACATCCATGCCGCTCTGCTTCAGATCCTCACAGCTCTATATATCGAGCGCGATATGCTTGCCGAAGCCTACGCCACAGCCGGCGTGGCACTCAACCTCATGGTACAGTCGGCCCGTCGCAAAGACGAGGCCTTCCTCTCCACCCTCGCCTCCCTACTCTACGATATAGCGCTCATCCACAGCGCCCGCGACGAAGCCCGCCAGGCCGAACGCGCCATCGAGAAGTCGATGAAACTCTTCGAGCGTCTCGCACGCTCAAATCCCGCCCGCTACGGCGCAGCCCACATGATGGCCCTCAGTGCCGCCACCGGTATCTACCGTTCCCGTGTGCGACAGACCAATACTCTGGCCGACTGTCAGGCCGCCGTCGCCACCTATATGCGCCAGATCAACGAAGGCATCGCCGGCGCCGGACAGCATCTCGTCGAGGCTCTTGCCTCCCAGGGACGCACCCTCGCCAAGATGAACCGCCACCGCGAAGCTGTGCAATACTTCTCGCGCGCACTCAAATTCAAATCCAAGCTCACCGCCGACTTCGACGTCGAGCAGCTCGAACTCTCCATCGACCTCGGCGAAGCCCTGCTGAGCGTCAAAGGTAGTCGCGACAAAGGCGTCCACCTTCTCAACACAATGCTCTATAAAGCCAACCGCCTTGAGGCCGACGAGCTCCACCGACGCATCGTCGATATCCTCCTCCGCGCCAAGGATCCCTCTATGGGCATCTTCTCATTCTGGCACAAACTCTTCCCGCGCTAACATACCAACATATAAATAAATACCATGTCGACCCACATCCCCGCCCCCGTCGCCACAGCATCCGATCTCTCGGGTCTCCGTGTAGCCATAATTACCGCCCGCTGGAACGCCCACATCACCGACGAACTCCTCGCGGGAGCCCTCGCCGAGCTTGCCGCGGCAGGCGTGCCCGAGGCCAACATCACCAGCCTGCGTGTGCCCGGAGCCGTAGAGCTCGTCAACGCAGCCGCCCATATCGTAGAGCGGGGGAGTGCCGACGCCGTCATCGTATTCGGATGCGTAGTGCGGGGCGACACACCCCATTTCGACTACGTATGTCAGAGCGTAACCCAGGGCGTCACCGCCCTCAACTCGCGCGGCACCACACCCGTGATCTTCGGCTTGCTCACCGTCAATACCGAGAAGCAGGCCTTCGAGCGCATCGGCGGCCCACACGGACACAAAGGACGCGAAGCCGCTCAGGCAGCCATCGAAATGGCTACGCTATGGAACGACTGATGCAATACGTGTGGCAGCACCGCCTCTGGCCGGCCACACCCTCCCTCTCCACCGTCGACGGGCGCCCCGTCCGCATCATCTACCCCGGCCGGCTCAATACCGATGCCGGTCCCGACTTCTTCAACGCCCGTATCCTCATCGACGGCCACCTGTGGGCCGGCGACGTCGAAATCCATGTGAAAGCCTCCGACTGGTACCGTCACGGCCACCATACGGATCCCGCCTATAGCTCCGTCATACTCCACGTAGTCGATTTCGACGATGCCGCCGTCACGCGCCCCGACGGCACCACCATCGACCAGATGCGTCTACCCTGTAGTCCCGATTTCCGTGCCCATTATGACACACTCGTGGCCACGGCCGCCCGCTCCCTACCTTGCGCCGCCCGCATCTCAGCCATCGAGCCCCTCCACCTCACCGCCTGGACGCAGGCTCTCGCCTACGAGCGCCTCTATGAGCGTGCCGACCGCATCGCCGCCCTCCACCACACCCTGTCGTCCGACTGGGAAAGCGTATCCTACGTCACCCTGGCACGCGCGCTCGGATTCGGTATCAACGGCGACTGCTTCGAACGCCTCGCCATAGCCACACCACTCAGCATCCTCGGCCATCATGCCGACAACCTCCTATCCGTCGAAGCCCTCCTCTTCGGCCAGAGCGGGTTGCTCGAAGCCGCCCCATCCACCGACCCCTACGTCGACTCCCTCAGGCGCGAATACCGCTTCATGGCCCATAAATTCGGGCTGCGCCCCATGAGTGCGCCCGCCTGGAAAATGGCGCGTATGCGTCCGGCCGGCTTCCCCCACCGCCGTATAGCCCTCCTCGCCGCCATAATCCATAGCGGAGCCCGCATCCATTCACGCCTGCTCGAAGCCTCCTCGCCTGCCGACGTCGACACCATACTCAGCGCATCCCTCTCAGGCTATTGGGAACATCACTACCATCTCTCCGACCCCTACCACGAGCTCACGCCTCAGGCTCTCAGCCGCGCGTCACTCTCCACACTCGCCATCAATGTAGCGGCTACCATCAAATTCGCCTACGGCCACATCACCGACTCCGCCGACCAGCGACGTCAGGCCATCGAGCTCCTTGAAGCCCTGCCGCCCGAGGCCAACCGCCTCACAGCACCCTTCACCGACGCCGGCCTGCCCTGCCGCGACGCCCTCACATCGCAGGGACTCATCCAGCTCCGCCGCGCCTACTGTGAAGCCCACCGCTGCCTCCACTGCCGCATCGGCCACCGCCACCTCAGCGCCCACGCCCTCCGCCACACCTGATTCTTCCGATAGATACATTTGTAGCCCTCTGTCTGAGTGTGTCTTACTTTTATATTGTTAATATTTCGCATCTTTGCTGGCATAATATAGCCCTATTTGTTATCTTTGCCGTTAAATGGAAGCGATAACTGATATATTAGAATTATCCACCCTGCGAGAGCGAGAGGATCACGTCGAGTTTAAAGAAGCAAAGCATAATTACCCTTTTGCCGGAGGAAAGCACGTTGACATACGTGAACGACGTCGTTGTGTGCTCGGGTACGTGGTGGCGTTGGCCAATGAAAAAGGCGGGAGGCTTGTGCTGGGTATGTCTGATCAGTATCCTCACACGGCTGTTGGATCGGATTTTGCTGAAGGTAAAGTCGGTCAACTTGAAGATGAAATATATGAGAGATTGCATATACGTGTACACTGCTGTGAATTGTTCGATAACAATAATAATAGAGTCCTTGTAATTCAAATCCCGTCGCGGCCGGTTGGAAAGGCATTGCGTTTTGAAGGTGTACCCTTGATGAGAGTAGGGGAGAGCCTGAGGGAGATGGATGATCAGGAGTATTTTTCTATTCTTCAAGAGCAGGATCCCGATTTTTCAGCAAAAATATGCAAAGGTCTGTCTGTAGAGGATCTATCCGAGGAGGCAATTGAGAATATGCGCCAGTTGATCTTTAAGAAGAGAAACAGGCCTGAAGTATTGAACACCCCTCTTGCGCAGTTGCTTACAGACTTAGGGCTTCTTAGGGATGATGAACTTAATTATGCGGCATTAATATTATTAGGAAAGAGAGACGTAATAAAGCACTATCTACCACAAAATAATATTGTTGTGGAATATCGAATATCAGAGCATCAGATTCGGTATTCAGCCAGAAAGGAATTTTGTGAACCGCTTTTTGTTGGCGTAGATATGATTTGGCGCTACATTAATCAAGCCGGAATCAATCCACTTGTGCATATAGATGATTTTCCTCAAGTTATAGATGTACCATCTTTTACCGAAGAGACGGTACGAGAGGCGATACTTAACAGTTTACAGCATCGCAGCTTTCAGATGGGAGGAGATATTCTTATCAAGATTTCACCCGGGTCAATTCTGATTTCCAATACCGGAGGATTCCCTTATGGAGTTAATCTGAGCAATATACTGACAGTTAATAGTTCTCCTCGCAACCGTCGTTTAGCGGAAGTAATAGAGAAGGCCGGTTTGATAGAGCGTTCCGGACAGGGAGTGGATACAATGTTTGCAAACTGTATATCAGAGGGTAGGAAAATTCCCGATTACACCGCGTCCGATGATTTTCAGGTGACACTTAGGATTGAGTCGGCAATTGTCGATCCCATATTCCGACGTTTTATCACCAATATCCAATCTATGAGGGATGTTTCACAAAGATTAAACGTATTCGACCTGCATACATTATATTCTATCTCACATAATCTCAGCATTATTTACGAACGTTCATTGGAGCGATTAATTAGCGAGGACCTGATTATCAAGCATCCTATATATGGTTATGAGATGGGAAATGACTACTTTAGATTCCATCGGTTGGTGATGGGAGGTCATGTCGATGCCAATACGATGCGCCGATTGTATTATATCCTTGCTAAAGGGCCAAAATCCATGTCCGCATTTATGAGGGAGTGGGAAGGAGAATTGACCATTAAGCAGATTCGTTCAAAAATCGAGAAACTTGTCGGTACGGTACTAATTAGAGACGGAAGAGGAAAGGGGACGACCTATCGCCTTGTTAACTAATGTTAATCTGTATTTTGTAGCCCTCTGCCTATTAGGCCTTTTGGCGGATTTTGGTGGATTTTGATGGATTATCGCCCTTTTGGAGAGTTACCATTTCTTTGAATAATACCACCTCAGCGCCCACGCCCTCCGCACCATCTGACACTGTCCTTTTGGCGGTCGGCAATCACCCGAATAATTAAAATTCAAATCAATGTAAATCAATCGGTTAAATATGGGGGGGGGTAAAATTGTGGAAAAAATTTTTTGCAAATTATTATTTTAATAATATATTTGCCTTGACACTGTCTCTTATACCCATATGCCGCTGCCGACGAACTCTAGGGTGTAGATGGCGGTGGTCGCCGTATCATTAAAAAAAAATATGGGGGTGGGGGGGGGGGGGGGGGGGGGTGG